>JAISRU010000190.1 GCA_031273515.1 Bacteroidales bacterium
GCAATGGCATTGACCAACCAAGGTTGTCCCTGTGTTTGTTCCCAGACCAATTCTACAGCGGCAGGTTCAAAGATTTGTCCAGTATCTTCGGTATGTTGTCCATAAAGTAAAATAATTTCTTCTTGGGTGAAATTCTTTAATGTCAACGCTTCCGTAATAATATTGAATGGACTTGCACTACCCATTGTATCTCTTTCAGGACGTATTCTGTCTTTGTAATCGCGGATATTGCGCATGCCGACTAAAGCAACAGAATGAACAAAGGGAGTTTCCGGACGGGAGTTATATCCATTGCGCAATTGACGAAGAAAGGTTATTAATGTATCTTCGCTCAAACAGTCTGCTTCATCAAAGAAAATAATTAATGGTTTGTCGAGCAACATGCAAAACAAAGTAAGTTCCAGATTTAAAACATCAGTGAAATTTTCGTAATCAGCCTCTTTGGCAAATTCCATTTTGTGAGGAATGTTAGAAACTCTGAGCAGATTTTTGATTTTTCGCACAATTTCCGGTATCCCTTCTCTCGGATCAACAATTCTTTCCATGTTTTCTAACGAACAAAGCAGTACATAATATTTTTCTTCGACATGCAACCGCTGAGTTAAATCTTTCAGATAAGTCGTTTTACCGCTTTGACGAGCTGCATGAATTACAAAATACTGTTTCAGGTTTATTAACTCTTCTATTCCCTGCAAACGGGTAGAAGCCTCTATCATATAATGTTCTGCCTTGTTACAAGGTCCTGCTACGTTAAAATATCGCATAATCAATCTTATTTTGTGTGTTTATATTACACTGCAAAGATAGTCAAATTAATTGAGAATTTTTATTCATGCATTCGGAAGATTTTGTCTTGAACTCTGATTTATGTAATTTATCTGATGGACATGATTATTAATGAACGAGTGGACAAGTGAACGAGTGAACAAGTGGTTTTTATCTCTCGCAAGTTTGCGAGGCTCGTTCTACAAGTGGTTTTTATCTCTCGCAAGTCTGCGAGGCTCGTTCTACAAGTGGTTTTTATCTCTCGTAAGTTTGCGAGGCTCGTTCTACAAGTGGTTTTTATCTCTCGCAAGTTTGCGAGGCTCGTTCCAATACATTGTTTTGTTTGTCGCAGGTTTGCGAGGCTCATTCCAACACATTGTTTTGTTTGTCGCAAGTTTGCGAGGATCATTCCAATATATTGTTTTGTTTGTCGCAAGTTTGCGAGGCTCATTCCAATACATTGTTTTGTTTGTCGCAAGTTTGCGAGGCTCATTCCAACACATTGTTTTGTTTGTCGCAGGTTTGCAACAGCTGTCTGCACCTTTTGACGCTTTCTTCTCATTTGCTTTATGGCTGAAACAAGTCTTTGTATTTGACGGATAATTCTTCAAAGGTAGTCTCCAAATCAAGACAGTTTTCAGGAAGAATAACTTTGTTGTTATGTATATCTGTATGCTTTATTTCCAAGACAACATCAAGGATACTCTTACCCAATATACGTCTAAACATACTTGCTCCGTATGTATCCATTGTATAATCAGAATGCTGAAGATAATATTTTCCATTCTCTTTGCGGTATCTTACTCCATATTTCACAATGCCGATTTTTCCGATAACCATACCCCCCATTACTATCCTTATTGTCATTTCATACGAAAATCCGATAACAGAAAAATCTTCCCGACCAATTGTAATTTGTCCTTTGTTGTCGTGCTTTCCTGTCAGAAATTTGGGACGAAAAGCAATGATATATTCTGCTGAATTTTTGTTTGTCTGAAAAGAATAGCGATAATGTTTTTGTTCATGAGGTTGTAAAAAATCAGGCAATAAGTCCGGCTGATAATTTTCGATAATCGGAAAAAGAAGTAAATGCACCAGCGCCGGTAAACTGGCTGTAGCGCGAATAGAGTCAAGAGAAACTTTTAATCCTGTTTGCTCTCCCTCGTACACTTTTGTGTTTACTCTTTCCGTACCTTTCAATAACACAGCACGCAAATTAAATGTATCCTGCATTAAATCGGGATAACCGTAACGGGTAAGAATATCAAAAGTGAAATCTCCGTCATAAAAGAGTTTTTCTCCTTTCTGTTTTTTATAGGAAACAGTTGCTTCGTATCGACATACGGATGAATCGTAATTCTGACTAATGCTGTGATATGCCAATCGGACAATACTTGCAGGCGTAAGTCTGGCAGTGCTGTAATCGGGCAAAACAAGGGTGTCGGGCAAAAGATAAACCGTATTCGTTTTTCGGATTGTTTTCAAAGACAGGATTTTAGGTTTGTAGCCGACATGGGTAATAATCAGCGAATCGGATAGATTTTCCGTTGTAATGGAAAACCTGCCTTGGGAATTGGTTAGCGTGCCTTTGTTTTGTTGGGCAAGCAGTAATTGTACATTCTGCATGGGAGTTTTTGTAACAAAATCCGACACTGTTCCCGATATAATCTGTTGCTGTGGGTAAACACTCACGAAATTGAACATACACAGAAAGAATATGATGTTGATAATTACAGACTTCATGACGATAATACAGATTGATTACTTTATTTTTTATAAATGCAAAAGTACATTATTTTTTGTTTTCGGATGCATCTTTTTCACATAATTAAAAAAGGCTGTTCAAACGTCTAAATCAGGCTTTTGAACAGCCTTGTAAATGTTTTTTCTTACAACTATTACCGCACAATCTCGACTTTTTTAGTGAATACTGCTTTGTCTTTCTCTATTTTCAGCACATAAATTCCCTGCGGAAGATGTTCTACTTCTATAATAGCATTTTCTTCCGTACTGTATTTACGTGCGACTTCCTGCCCCAACATATTGTACATCCGAACTGTCGCCCCTGACGCATCCGTTACCGTAAACTGCGTCTGTGCAGGATTGGGGTAAATTGTGCTGTTTGTCTGTACAATATCATCAATGCCTGTGCTGCTGTCATAAATGCGGAAAATGGCAGTATCTGCACCTGCATATATTACGCTGTCTGTATAATAGCCGTCTCTGTCCGTATAACTAATACCAAAAATCATTCTGCAATGAGTTATTTGGTTTATTGTAATACCTTCGTCAACAAATAGTTCAATAATAAGATCGGATAAAGTATAATACACAGGGATAATTATAGGTGATAGTGTATCATCCGGCAATATATCACCCAACGTCATTCTACCCCCATAATTAGTGCTACCTGAGGTAATTGCTCCAGTATCTGCAAAAAGTTGAAATCGTATGAATATAGCCCACTGACTATTGTTTAAAAAAGTATCATTACTGATATTATGTATACTCATTCCCATATAAAGGACAGGATATTCATAGATATCTATTTCTGTTCCGTCCAGATTTCCTATCATAGAAAAAGAAGTACCGATCTTATTTAGATGATAGGAATTAATCACTTCTAATTTCAAGGTATCACATTTCTCCTGAGCCTGTACAGAAACAAAACCCAGAACAATAAAAACCATATTCAATTTAACTGTTTCATTTTTTCTTTTCCTTTTTTTTGTTAAATAAAAAGGCTGTTCAAACGTCTAAGTCAGGCTTTTGAACAGCCTAATAAAATTCATTCTTTAAAATCCCCAAAGCAAAATGGTAAGAATAATATGCAATCAATATCGATTACGTTCGGTGTAGTATGTATGGAGCAGTTTATGGGATAATTCCCCGTTTGGTTTTCCGAGAAACTCTTCATACAAAGTCAGCACTTCCTGATTTTCGTGCGATTTACGATAGCTCATTTTTTCGTCTTCTTTGTAGATAGCGTCCATTCGTTTGGCTCTGATGTCTATGTTTGTCGGAATAGGCTGACCTCCTCCGCCAAGACATCCGCCCGGACATGCCATCACTTCTACAAAATGATAACTTACCAGTCCGTCTTTGATAGCCTGAACAAGGTTACGTGCATTGGCAAGTCCGTGAGCTACGGCGACTTTTAATTCTACGCCTTCCAAAAAACGATATTCTTCCGTCGTATTTTCCAACAGCAGAGAGGCTTCTTTGATTCCGTCGAAACCTCTTACGGGGGTAATCCTCAATTCGTCAAAGGGGACTTCCCTGCCTGTTACCAATTCGTAAGCCGTTCGGATAGCCGCTTCCATAACGCCTCCCGTAGCGCCGAAAATAACGCCTGCTCCGCTCGATTCACCCATAACAGAGTCGTAAGTTTCGTTCTTTAAGGTCAAAACATTGATCCCCGACTGTTGTATCATCGACGCTAATTCGCGGGTGGTGAGTACATAATCGACGTCCTGAAAACCGCTGTCGCGCATCTCGGAACGATTGGCTTCGTATTTCTTTGCCGTACAGGGCATAATAGAAACAGAAACAATGTTGGCAGGATCGATCTCTTTCTTCTTTGCGTAATACGTTTTGGCAAGTACGCCAAACATCTGCTGCGGAGATTTGCAGGTCGACAAATTCGGTATCATTTCCGGAAAGATGTGTTCGACAAACTTAATCCACCCCGGAGAACAGGATGTAAACATGGGCAATACCGTAGAAGTATTACCGTCGACCAACACTTTTTTCAGTCTGGAGAGGAGTTCCGTACCTTCTTCCATAATGGTAAGGTCAGCGCTCCAGTCGGTATCCAGCACGGAATCAAAACCCATAGCGCGTAAAGCGGCGACCATTTTCCCTGTAACGCGGTGTCCCGATTTCAATCCGAAACGTTCGCCCAAAGCAACTCTCACTGCGGGAGCCGTCTGAACGATAACATGCTTTTTGGGATTGTAAATGGCATTCCATACGTCTTCTATATACGTTCTTTCCGTCAATGCTCCTGTGGGACAACGATTGATGCATTGTCCGCAGTTAGTACAGACAACTTCAGCCATTGGTTTTTCTTTGAACGTACTCATTTTAGCAAGATTACCTTTGTTTGCCATTGTCAAGGCATTTACACCCTGCAATTGTGCGCAGGTACGTACGCACCGGGTACAACGAATACATTTGCTGTCGTCTTTCTGGATAGCATAAGAAGAAACATCAGTGCGGGAAGGTTTTCTTAAATCGATAAAAATTTCTTCATCGCTTCTGTATTCCAGCGCCAGATGCTGTAATTCGCAACTGTTGCTGTGACTGCACTTAATGCAGTTGATGTTGTGTTCTGTGAGCAAAAGCTCTAAAATATGCTTGCGCGCAGTACGAATTTTACTTGTATTGGTCAATATGTGCATGTTTTCACGCACAGGAGTAGCGCAGGCGGCAACCAAATTCGGATCGTTTTCTACTTCTACGACACAAATCCGGCAATTTCCTGCCACACACAAGTCCTCATGATGACACAATGTTGGAATATGTACATTCATCATTTTGGCTGCATGTAAGATACTTGTTCCCTCCGCAACCTGAAGCGGAGTATCATTGATGACAATATTTACGATGTTATTCATATTATTTTCCTCCTGATATTAATTAATAAACAATTTCTTCTCTGAAATTTTCGATAATCGAACGAAAAGCATTTCCTACCGATCTGCCCAAACCGCATTTGGATGCATATTTCATGGTATAGGCGAGTCTGAGGAGTTCGTCTAAATAGATTTTCGGTTTTTCTTTTCGTTTTACAGCCCGAATACCGTGCAACAATTGTTGCGTTCCCACCCTGCAGGGCGTGCATTGTCCGCAAGATTCTTCTTCAAAGAAGATAAGATAATTTTCCAGTATATTATACATGGAACGGGAAGAATTGAATACTTTCATCGAGCCTCCTGTAGGGACGCCTTCAAATCCGATGATCGTATTTTTAAATTCTTTGCGCGGCACACAAAATCCCGAAGCGCCTCCAACCTGAACGGCTTTGGTATCTCCGTCGCCAAATTCATCGACAAACTGTTGTACCGTCATTCCCATTTCGAGTTCAAACACGCCTTCTTTGCTGCAATCGCCCGAAATGGAGAAAAGTTTGCTTCCCTGAGAGGCTTTGGTTCCTAATTTTCGGTATTCTTCAGCGCCGATGTCTGCAATAATCATCGCATTGACAAATGTTTCCACATTATTGACCACCGTAGGACGATCAAGATAACCTTTATTGACAGGATAAGGCGGTTTGTTGGTAGGTTCGCCTCTGCGTCCTTCCATTGACTGAATAAGCGCAGTTTCTTCGCCGCAAATATAAGCGCCTGCACCGAAAATCAATCCCAATTTAAAGTTGATGCCCAATGTTCTGATGTGGGATTCCATTCTGTCGATAGCGATTTTCAATTTCGTAGACAGATATTTATATTCAGCGCGAATATAAATGTAACCTTCTTTTGCGCCTGTAATGTAAGCGGCTAAAGCCATTCCCCAAATTACTTTTTCAGAGGCTTTTTCCAAGATTTCTTTGTCTTTGAATGTCCCCGGTTCGCCTTCGTCCGCATTACAGATAATGTATTTTACGGGGTTGGGGTCTTCTTTCACTATTTTCCATTTCAGACCTGTGGGGAAACCTGCTCCTCCGCGTCCTTTTAGTCCCGATTCGATAAGTTCGGTAATGAAACTGTCTTTTCCCATTTTCATTATCTTACGAATCAAAGCGCTGTGATCTATATCTTCTCTGAAGATAAGTTCTGTTCTTTTTAACTCTGTAGCCATTATTTTACGTTGTTAAGTTTATAAAAAATTATTTCTTCATATAACTGACAAGGATGTCTTTTACTTTTTCCGGCGTCAGTTCAGTGTAAGGCTCATCATTGATGAGCATTGCAGGACCTTTATGGCAAGCGCCCAAGCAATTGGTGTAATGCAGGGAAAATTTGCCGTCATGCGTAGTCTCTCCGGGTTTTATCCCGATGAGCTCTGTTATTGCGTCGATAATATCTTCTTTGCGTTTCATGTCGCAAATGATTGTTTGACACACTCTGATTACATGTTTACCCTGTTCGTTTGTATCTAAGAAAGAATAAAACGAGGCTGTTCCGTAGACGTCGGCTGTAGAAATATCCAACTCTTTGGCAATCGTAATCATGCAATCTTCATTCAGATAGTAAAACTGATCCATAACTTCCTGTAGCATAGGAAGCAGGCTCTCTCGATTTCTGCCATACTTATCAGCCAGTTGACTGATAAACTCTTCATTATTTGATATCATAATACTTGTTATTAGTTAAAAAATTTGTTACATAAAATTACATATATTTAATTATAATTACTTTCATAAACTTTTCCGACAATACGTGGGTCAGACGACGGATAAGATTTTTCCGTATTTCTATTTCCACAGGCAAAGTCGGGTCGTGATGACTTTCATTGATTTTTGTTCCCACCAGAACATAGATTTCATCACTGTCTAACAAGACTCTGCAAATTTTATCCGCAGGACCTTTTCCAAATTGTATGTTGGAATTAACATTGATGTTATTGAGCAGATAGATAACTTTACTCAAAGTCAATACTCCTTCGGTAACGAGATCAATTCCTTCCATTTTGGAGCTTGGCGGAAGGGTGGGGTCGGTGATGCCTTCGTCGGTTACTTCTCTTCCCAATTCTCTTGCGATGATTTCGGTAGTGGTAGCTCCGCTGATAATTTTTTTCCCGTCGAAATGCTTTAATATCATCGCAAATTCATTGTCTTTGTCGAGATTGAAAGGAGGACCCGTACACAGAATTGTTTTTCGAGGTTGACGAAAATAGATTACTCCGCAGCTAAGGTCGTCTTTGGGAGCATGCAGATCGTTAGCCGAAGCATGTTTGACAACGTTTTCAGCGAGGTCTGTTGCCGAAATGGTAGGCGTATCTTCGATGATTTCCCGCACGAATTTGATCAAATTATTTCTTCCCCATCCCATTGTGATACCTTTTCCCATACCCGATTGCGTAATTCCGTCGGAACAGAAAACAATACGGTCTTCTATTTGTGGAGAAAAGGAACATTTTTTCAGATTACCGATACGTTTATCAGTAATATCATTTTCAAGTTCGACATGCGTCCATTCGGGTTCGTAGATGCGATTGCCTCTCATGATGAAAGTTTGCGGATTGTCGTATTCTAAAACAGAAACGAGTTCATCGTCGACGGATATATCTGTAATAGTATAGGTTGCATAACTAAGTCCACGTTCGCTGCAGACGGGCAAAGCTCTCATAATGATACCTGCAAGCGTATTGGCTTCTTTATGTTCGAGGGAAAAATTAAGCGAAATGGTAGCTGTAAGCGTTGCCAGCACATTTGCTCGAACGCCATGACCCATACCGTCGGACAAAACACACAACACGCGATTTTCTTCCGGTATCCTTTTGGATAAAAAGACGTCGCCACATATTTTTTCTCCTTCGTGATTGCATTGAAAATGCCCCACATCAATATGATATTTCTTTTCAACTCGACTTGATTCCTGTTTTTCAAAGCAGTAATCGTTCATAGACTATCCGTTTTTATTATCAGTTTGCAAATTTACATATTTTCTCATACAAACGTAACAATAAAAAACATTCCGACTGAAAATAAATAAAACATTATTATGTATCAATATTTTAAGTATGTAATTTAAAATTATTTCAGATTAGATTATTTTCCGACGAGAATTGTTTCGGAGGCGCAATTTTATCCGATTGACACAGCTATTTTATTTGTTTTTCAATCTGTTATCTCTTTTTTCAGACAGGACATGAAGCAAACGTCCACAAGTCGAAGAATTATTCCCTTATTGCAGATTTCGACGTGTTTTGCATGGGTTTTTGTATTGAACTGTGAATTATCTATTGTCTTGAACGCTGATTCTAATGATTTATCTGATGAACTATGATTGTTTTTTCCTCACCCCTTGCCCCTCTCCAAAGTTGGAGAGGGGAGATAAAAATCTGTGTTCATCTGTCTAATCGGTGTCATATTTCGACTACGCTCAATATAAATCTGTGTGTTAAAAATAATCACCCGAAGGCAATTCTCAATTTTCAATTCTCAATTTATTATTGTACCTTTGCTCATTGGTAAAAAACGTACTTTAATTTTCTATTTATCAGTGTAGGATTGTATGAAAGATACAGTCCTGTTATACTTTAGATCAATCTATGAACAACGAAATGCCGGAAGAAGAATTTAAATATATCCTTTCTTATTACAACGAGATTCAAAAGAAATTGAGAGGTCGGGCGAGCCGTGAACAAAAAACGCTCGTCAGAAAAGCCTTCAATGTGGCGCTGAATGCTCATAAAAACATGCGTCGACGAAGCGGTGAACCTTTTATTCTACATCCTTTGGAAGTTTCTCTTATTGTGCTCAATCAGATGAATTTGGGAGCAACGTCGGTCATCTGCGCCCTTCTGCACGATACGGTCGAAGACAGCGATTATACCCTCGAAGACATCGACACGATGTTCGGACAAGAGGTCGTTACCATTATCGACGGACTTACTAAAATTGACGAAGTTTCCGATACCCATGTGTCCCTGCAATTTGAAAATTTCAGGAAAATACTCCTTTCGATGAGTAAGGATCCCCGCGTTATCCTGATAAAACTCGCCGACAGACTGCATAATATGCGAACGCTTGCGTCCATGCCTTTGGAAAAACAACAAAAAACAGCTTCCGAAACGCTCTATATGTATGCTCCGCTTGCCCATCGTCTGGGGTTCTACGCTATCAAAAGCGAATTGGAAGACCTGTCTATGAAATTTCAAGACCCGGGCAGCTACAATTTTATTGCAGGAAAAATCAAGGCGTCGGAAGAAGAACGAGAATCATTTATCGCCCAGTTTATACAGCCTATCGAACAGGCGCTTGCCAACAAAGGAATGTCGTTTGAAATTGTCGGACGAACAAAATCCATCTATTCTATCTGGCAGAAAATGACAAAAAAACAAATTCCTTTCGAGGAAGTCTACGACGTGTTTGCTATCCGCATTGTGATTGATGTTGAAACGGCTCATCAGAAATCGTCTTGCTGGTCGGTCTATTCTGTTGTAACGGACATCTATAAACCCAATACCGATCGTCTGCGCGATTGGATTTCTACTCCCAAAGCGAATGGTTATCAGGCGTTGCACACGACCGTGATGAGCAAAACCGGAAAATGGGTCGAAGTCCAGATACGTTCGCGACAAATGGATGCTATCGCCGAAAACGGTCTGGCAGCGCATTGGGCATACAAACAGGGAAATGAAACGTCTGACCCTGTTTCGACAAACAACGGTCAGGAAGAGGCAAAGTCCGACTATCAAACGTATGAAATGAGTATTGAAACATGGTTGTCGGGCATAAGGGAAGTCTTGCAGAAAAATGAAGCCAATCCGGGAGAAATGATAAACAGGGTCAAGATGAGTCTTTATTCCAAAGAAATCTATGTCTTTACGCCCAAAGGAGATGAATATACCATGCCGGAATATGCGACGGTCATCGATTTTGCCTATCTCATTAATGAAAAATTGGGTAATTATTGCATCGGGGCAAAAGTGAATAATAAATTAGCGCCTCCTTCGCAGATACTTCGCACGGGCGATCAGATTGAAATCATCACTTCTCAAAAACAAAAAGTTCACGAAGAATGGCTGCGTTTTGCCGTTACTCCAAAGGCAAAAGACAATATAACCATTGCCTTGGAACGGGAACGACAAAATAAAATTAATCAGGGAAAAGCGCTGTTGAAAGAATATTTTAAAAATCAGCATGTCGAACCGCTGAAATCCAACAGGGATATCCTGATGCTCTTTACTCAAATCGATACCCGTGAGAATTTATATCTGGCTGTGTATAACGGGAAAATCACCGAGATGGTTATCAAACGATGTTTTTCTCCCGTTGGCATGGCATATCGGTTTTTAGCTCCTCTACGCCCCATGGTCAAATGGATGAAAGGCGTCATCAAACTGTTTTCGGTCAATGGCGCTATCCACCGCAAATTGAGTCATAATCCTCAGACGATATTGTTGGGAAAAAGCGTTCACGAAATAAAGCAGACTATCGCAACCTGTTGCAATCCTGTTGCGGGCGATCCTGTCATTGCGTTTAATGTTTCCGACAACGAAATTATTGTTCACAGGGTTAATTGTATGGAAGCAATACAGTTTTCCGCCCGATACGGCGACCGGATTGTGAAAGCCAAATGGCGGATCGAAGAAGAAAATGCCGAGTTTTTAGCCGGAATAGCTATCAAAGGATTCGACCATAAAGGATTGGTCAACAATATTACAGGGATTATTTACAAAGATTTTAAAATAAACTGTCGTTCCGTTCAGTTTGAAACAAGAGAAGGATTGTTTGAAGGTACGATTATGCTCTATATCCAGAATGTGGAACATCTCAATAAACTGATAGAACAGCTTCGCTTTGTTCAGGGAATTGAAAAAGTGGAACGTATAAATTCTTATTATGAAGAACAACAAAAAAAGAAACGCTGATCTGTTATTTGTCTGTCTGTTCCTGTTGAGCATAACGGCTTGTACGACAAAAAAGATTGTGTCGAAAAAGCCTGTCGATGCAACGACTTCCGTTAGTGTGAACGCCGCTACCGAAACGACAAAACCGCAAATAGCATCCTTGAATTATCAATGGATCAGTTATCGCGTCGATTTGTCGCTGATTGACGTCAAGTCGAAAAAGGAAACAGTGAGCGGATCGGCATTCTTTGTGAACAGGAAAGACAGTATTATTTATGTTGCGGTCAGTAAATTCGGAATAGAAGGCATGCGCGCTGTTATTACGCCCGATACCGTGAAATATCTGAATCATTTAAATTCGACCTGCTATGTGGGCGATTATTCTCTGCTGAAGAAGATGTTAGGTATCAACGTGAATTTTTATTTTTTGCAGGCTGTCCTTTTGGGAGAAGACATGCCCGGATTTTCGTCCGAGTGTTTATTTTCGGTTTCTGGCGACACGAATTTGTACAGCTTTCCTTCGCGGGAAAACAAAGAGATGAAACTGCTTGTTTCGCAGGAACTCAAGACAAATGCCGCTCATAAAATCATCGAAAACAATCTGACGGAACTCTCCACACAGACATTTCTCGGCATACGGTACGGCAATTTTACCGCTCTCGACACACAATCTTTTTTTCAGCAGGCAGAATGGCTTATTCCTTCCGAGAACATACTATTGACGATGGGCATTAAAGATATAAAATTAAACGTACCGGGTCCCACTTCGATACGGATACCTGCAAAATATAAGTTGATAGAACTAAAATAATCGGATTGCAAACAGATTTTTCCCGACAAATTAAAGAGAAAGCGCTTGAGATTGGTTTTTCTGCCTGCGGAATAACCGACGCCGGTTCTTTGTCGTCGGAACAGGAAACTTCGTTTATGGATTATTTGGAGCGAGGATTTCATGCCGACATGCGCTATCTGCAACGAAACACAGACAAACGAATGCATCCGCAGCTCCTTGTCGAAGGCGCACAGAGCATTATTGTTGTGTTGCTGAATTATCATCATCCTGAGTACCACGAAAACAGAAAATCGTCCTATATTGTTTCCGAATATGCTTTGGGGGAAGATTATCACCTCGTTATGAAAGACAAACTGAGTCTGTTGATCGACTTTATTGCGGAACATCAGCCGAAAGCCGTCAATTGTGGTTTTTCGGATACGCATCCTGTGTTGGAAAAGCATCTTGCCTGTAAAGCGGGATTGGGAACAATCGGGAAAAACACGCTTTTGCTGACATCCAAAGGATCGTATTATTTTATAGGAGAAATCTTCACGACCTTATTGCTGGATTACGACGCTCCTTTGTCCGACAATCCCTGTTTACATTGCGAACGATGTCTCAAAGCATGTCCGACACAGGCACTTCGGCAACCTTATCGACTGAATGCGAATAAATGTATATCGTATCACACCATTGAAAACAAAAACGACATTTCTTTGGAAATAGTTTCCGTTATGGGCAAACATATCTACGGTTGCGACCGATGTCAGCAGGTTTGTCCTTGCAATCAGGGAAGATCATCAACAAAGGTGAAAGAATTTTCTCCCAAGACGGCTTTCATGGAATGGGAAGATGCACATTGGGAAAATCTTGACGAAACGGAGTTTGAACATACTTTTTCCGATACGGTTTTATTTCGTGTCGGATACAGACGGTTCAAACAGATACTGTCTCTTGCAAAGGATAATCCTTCGTTTTAACACTCGATATGTTAAAATGTCCGGTCTTATTCGACAACAAAAGACCGGACGATAGTATGCGTCAAAGATTGAAGTCTGACGTAATAAACTCCCGCAGATAAACCGCTGACGTCTAAAACCAACTTGTCATTTTCTTTTCCGACAACAGACGTTTGTACCGACTGTCCCGTTATGGAACAAACATTAACATCGGTAAACGTATTAATATCCGAACATACAAGCGTCAGCTGATCATTCACTGGATTAGGAAACAAAAACAATGCAACTTCGTCTTTTGCTTCGTCTATACCGGTGGAGCAGGACAATTGTCGGATGAGTATTTCTCTCTCAATCTTTCTTTCTTCGGTAAATACGCTGAGCGTTTGTGATCTGGCTGTATTTGTTTCATTTTTAGTAACACCGAGCACTACCCCTATTGATCCATTACCCGATTGCCTGTTCAGTGATTGCCATGTTGAATTAACACCTGTGATTGTCCATGACGTATTAGAATAAATTCTAAGAATAATATTTGAACGAGCATTGCAGTCAACTTCAATTTCATTTGTTTCGACTGATAAACTATCGGGCATTGGTTCTTTCAGGGTGAATTGAATGCTGTCGCCCAATGCCGTAATATTATCAATGTAAATATTTTTCATAAGCGAACCGTCGTGATAAAAAGGATATGGATTGCTTGAAGAACTGAAAGTGGTACGTCTGTGATCGCTTGCAAAAGCGGCATTCGATAGATTGCCATCGGCAGTCAGAGTACCGTTCGGACGAAAAACATATATTTCATCAAAACTGCTTGTTCCATCATAGTTTCCATTACCTTCAACACCCTGCTGTTCGTGTATTCTGTAAATCACTATTCCAGAACCGGGCAAATTGGCTTCAAACATATTTGTGTTTGTATTGCGATATTCCAATACAATATATTCGTTGTCGGAAAGACCATCATTAGAACGGATTTTATAGGCAAGTTTTTCTTTGCCTGTTCCATTACTTCGGTATAAGGTATACGTTCCAAGTTCTGTGATTTCAGGAATAGTATCTATCCATCCTCCGTATTTATATTTCGTAAAAGCGCTTAATCCCTGAGGAGAAACGGGAGCATTGCTTGCCATTAAATCCCATGATCCAACAGGCGTTGCGCTATAATCGTATCGGTATAAATCGGGAGCGCTAAGCGTATGCATCATTTCATGGCACATAACGCTCACATTTAATGTGCCTGCCAAAAGAAAATTATAATCATACGCACGTTTTCCATTTATATAGATGCTCTCACCTCCATATAAAGCCGAACGATGAGGCCACAATAACTCGCTCCATCCACCGGGATAGCCCGAAACAATAAAACAGATATTATCAATATTGCCGTCATTATTGAAATCTAAAGTTAAACCAGAGGAAACACTGTCTTTAAAAAATTTCACTGCATTGCGCAATAGTTCCGATCTTCTACTATATTCGCTTCCACTGGTATATCCATTGGGATTGGAAGTGGATTGAGGTTGGTAATAACTTCGATCTTCGCTATCCTGATAACTGACAATAACGTTGTTAGAAGACGAAGGATAAAGATGACTTTGGATAAACATTTTGCCATACGAAACTATTCGGTAATAATTGTACATCGAATTAGAGGTTTCATACGAAGTGGAATCATTAAACATATTGTCTACCGTATTATATGTCAGCGAACCGAACGCTGTTGAGTCTTCGTCTGCAAAGCGAATAAAAACCACCAGATTATTTATCACTCCTTCATTTTTAGCATTGGCTTTGTGTTGACGGTTGTCGGGATAAGTCAGTTCCTGTTTAATGCGGTCATACTTCGCTTCCAATGCCTGTTTGGACAGATTTACATTCGGCGTTAATCCCACCGCAACAGGACTGATTCTGCCTGCAATATATTCCGAAGCAACAAGTTCTCCTCCCGACTGCATCGCATATACGTAATATCCCGTCTGGACGTCCTGAATAATAGTATATCCTGCCGAATCGTGCAACCAGTTATGAAATTCATCTCCGCTGGCAAAACAATGTAAAACGCTACCGTCGGGTTGAAGCAATCTTTGAGGCACATTCCGCAGATATGCCGCATATATGCTTGAAAAAGAAAACAATAAAACTAATACAAAAATAACTTTTTTTCCTGTTCTCATGTTAAGTAACTATTTTAATTAAATATATGTTATCTACAATTTGTCTACTCTCTGTATTATTTACAACTATCGTGCCAAATCAATTTGA
>JAISRU010000234.1 GCA_031273515.1 Bacteroidales bacterium
CTGTTTTTGAAGTCCACTTTTCTACCCAGACCGTCTGTCAGTTGCCCGTCGTCGAAGACTTGCAGCAGGATGTTGAACACATCAGGATGCGCTTTCTCGATTTCATCCAACAAGACAATGGAATAAGGTTTACGTCGGATTTTTTCCGTCAGCTGACCGCCTTCTTCATATCCCACATAGCCCGGAGGAGCGCCTACTAAACGGGAAATGGTGAATTTTTCCGCATATTCGCTCATATCGATCCTCACCATGGCGTCTTCACTGTCGAAGAGATATTTCGCCAGCACTTTACACAGATATGTTTTGCCGATTCCGGTAGGTCCCAGAAACATGAAAGTCCCTATGGGTTTGTTCGGATCTTGCAAGCCGACCTTATTACGACGAATAGCCCGCGTGATCTTATGCACAGCTTCTTTCTGACCGATAACAATATTATTCAAATAATCCTCCATACTTGCAAGACGGTCGCCCTCGTTTTTGCTGATCCTTTTCACCGGTATTCCCGACATCATGGCGACAACATCGGCAACTGTTTCTTCGGTTACTTCTTCGCGTTGCAGGTGCATTTCTTTTTCCCAGTCTTTTTTTGCATTTTTGAGCGTATCTTCTACCTTTTTGGCTTCATCTCTGTATTGTGCCGCTTCTTCGTACTGCTGTTGTTTGATAGCCAGACGCTTCTTTTGAGACAATTCGTCCAATTGTTTTTCCAGATCCAGAATATCATCCGGCGTTCCGACAGTATGAATATGCACGCGCGCTCCTGCTTCGTCCAAAGCGTCGATAGCTTTGTCGGGCAGATAACGGTCGGTAATATAGCGCTGTGTAAGATAAACGCATGATTTGATAGCGTCGTCGGTATAGGTTACCAAATGATGATCCTCGTATTTACCTTTGATATTCATCAGTATCTGTATGGTTTCCGCCGGCGTCGTGGGATCGACCATCACTTTTTGAAAACGCCGTTCCAAAGCTCCGTCCGATTCGATATTTTTACGATATTCGTCCAATGTTGTTGCTCCGATACATTGCAATTCGCCTCTTGCCAGTGCGGGTTTAAACATATTGGATGCGTCGAGGGCTCCGGCGGCGTTTCCTGCTCCTACAATCGTGTGAATTTCATCGATAAACAAGATGATATTCGGATCAGATTCCAATTCGACGAGCAAGGCTTTCATTCGTTCTTCAAATTGACCTCTGTATTTTGTTCCTGCCACCATCGAGGCAATGTCTAATGCCACCACTCTTTTATCCATCAGCACGCGGGGAACATTCCGTTCCTGTATCCGAAGCGCCAATCCTTCTGCAATCGCCGATTTGCCAACGCCCGGTTCGCCGATAAGTATCGGATTGTTTTTCTTTCTTCTGCTTAGAATTTGGGCGATCCGTTCCAATTCTTTTTCTCTTCCTACTACGGGGTCTAATCGTCCGTTTTCCGCTGCTTTGTTCAGGTCGCGTCCGAAAGCATCCAGAACGGGAGTCGCATTCTTTTTTGGAAATCCTTTAGAAGAAGCATGTCTTTGTTCGTCCATATTTTCGTCTGTATTTTCTTCAAAGGCGGATGGATCCGCTACCATGCGTGTCCGACTGCCTGTGATTTTATGCTGTTCGACCAAATACGACTCCAACTTTTCGAAAGTCAGTTTATATTCGTTCAGAAGACTGTGAAGATAATTGTCTTTCTTCCATAAGACAGCCAGCAGAAAATGTTCGACATTTATTGTATTGCTGCCGTAGCGTTTGGAGAAAAGTCCTGCCAGATCAAACATGCGTTCCGTTTGCTTTATCAACGGAATATTTTGTTTGTCGAGAGAACGGGACACCTTTTCCTGCGACGTTACCTGATTGACTATTCGCTGACGAACAATATCGTCGTCTATATCAAAATAGGCAAAAACCGTTTTGACCCAATCGAGATCGGCGTCTATAATTGCCAGAAAAACATGCTCTATTCCGATTGAAGTCGATTGAAGTTGCTGTGCTTCGACAGAACTTACGCTTATTATGTGATTCATTTCATCTGAAAAAATCCATTTATCCATACTGATTATGTTTATGTTAGCATTAAATATGCTGATTAAAAAATGACTTTAAACTGAAAATCAAAGGTAGTACATTTGTTTCAAAAACGAAGATATGTTTTGATTATTTTTTGAACAGCTCAATGTTAAAGAAATTATCCATCTTTACTGTGATTATTAAAGGACAAGAGGACAAGCGTAAATAAATTGACAATGGATAATTAATAATTGAGAATTGCCTGCGGACGTAAATAATTGAAAATTGAAAATTGAAAATTGAAAATGAGCCTTCGGACGCAAATAGCTACGTCGTCATTGCAAGTCCCCACCCTGCCGTGTCGTCAGGAAAAAAAGGAGGATGACGTGGGATCGCATTGCTATAACAGTCCTGTCCCTAAGCAGGACAAGCCGGAAGCAAAAAGGTATTTGAATAGTCTACCAACAATAACATCAATGTTAGACATGGGTAGTAAACGTCTTTACTTCCTCTTACTTTTTTCCTGCAGCTGAAAAAAGTAAGCAAAAAAAGCCG
>JAISRU010000158.1 GCA_031273515.1 Bacteroidales bacterium
GTCGATCAAAGGGAAAACAAACAATTGTTGTTCGACCGAAAGTCAAAAGACCATATTGTAACCTATCCTGACGACAGAATTGAAATCGCCGAATATATAGATGATCAGTACGATAATCGAAATAACAATGATGATCCGTCAAATACAGAAATATTGTCGTTGTACGAAAAAGAAAAAGAACTGATACAAAAAGCCTTGGAAAAAAACAAAGGAAAACGAAAAGAGGCGGCAAAAGAGATTGGCATTTCGGAAAGAACGCTTTACCGTAAACTAAAAGAATATAATCTGAACGAATAATCACGAAACATGACAATGATAAAATTATGCGTATCGGTTTGTTTGCTCTTATTCATGTCAGCCTGCGTTCATTATTCTGCTGTGGGAGTGGATATTCCTGCAGAAGCAAAAACAATATGTATTAAACAGTTTCAGAATAACGCATCGTTGGTAAATCTGAAACTAAGCAACGAACTTACCACGCAACTGAAAGATAAGTTTCAATCCAACACACGTTTATCGATAGTCGATGCTCGCGGGGATTTGTATCTGGAAGGAGAGATAACGAATTATTCGCTTTCTCCTGCGGCGGTGGGTGTGGAAAAAGCAACTATGGAGAGATTAACCATTACTGTCCGCATAAAATACGAAAATAAATTTGACGAAGAAAAGAATGTGGAGAAAACATTTTCCCGTTATCAGGATTTTAATAGCAATCAAAGTCTGCCGGCGGTAGAAGACCAGCTGGTGATGGAAATTTGCGAGGCTTTGGTCGATGATATTTTTATGGCAACAGTAGGAAATTGGTAACATAAACTATTTTTTATGAACAAAGAACAATATATACAATGGATTAAAAACAGAACGGAGGTCTCGGCTTCTATTTCTGTTGATCATGCAATAAAGAAATATCCTTATTGTATGACGCTGCATCTTTTCCGAGCCTTGCAATCGGAAACGGCAGCAAATAAAGCCATGTTGGCAATACTGCATCCCGACAGAAAACAATTGGCAACATTGTTTTTCCAAAAGAAGAACAATGTCGTATCGGAACCTCTATCTGCCAACAAGACAGATAAAACGACTGCGGTGAAAATCAAAGAAGAAAAGTCAGATAAAACGCTTGCGGACGAGATCAGGCTCAAAGAAAGAATGGTAAAGGAAGTTCTTGATCAAACCAAAGACAAAGAAGCATTATTGGAGATACTGCAAAAAAGAGTGTCGGAACTTAATCAGGAAGCAAATAAAGAGCAGGCGGAATCGATGGAAGAAGAAGTTCCGTACGAACCTGAAGCAAGTGTTTCTTTAGATGAATTGATTGAAAAATTCAATACAATGTCGCTCAAAATTGCAATTAATGCAGACGATTCAGACGATGAACACGCATATAAAGATTTAGGAAAGAGTAGTCTATCGGAACGGATGAACATTGTAAGTGAAACATTGGCAGAACTTTATTGTTCGCAACAGGCATACGATAAGGCAATAAAAATTTATGAAGCGTTGTCGTTGAAATATCCGGAAAAAAATGCTATCTTTGCAAACATCATTAGTGAAATAAAAGAAAAAAAGAAATCATAAAAATATGTACACACTTTTAATTGTAATCATCGTAATTGTAGCCATATTGCTTGGCTTGGTTGTTTTAATGCAAAACTCAAAAGGCGGAGGATTATCTTCAACCTTTTCATCTTCGAGTCAGATCATGGGCGTACGCAAGACTGCCGATTTTTTAGAAAAGGCAACATGGACATTTTCTATCATTATTGTTGTTTTGTGTTTTGTTTCCAGTTTTTTTGCGCAGTCAGCCGAAACGGAATCGGGACAACAACAGGGAAGTAAAGCGGCAGGAGCTCAAACAATGACTTCCATGCCGACAGCGGCGCCTGCACCTGCTGCAACAACAGAACAGGCAACGCCTCAGACAAATAATGAACCCCAACCAAATGCAGAACAATAATGACTTTAATCGAACAATCAGTACGGTTGAGTTGTTATTAATCAGTAAGTAAATAATTAAAATATTTTATATTATGAAGAAATTATATACAGCCGAAGCTGTTGTCAGCGGAGGAAGAAATGGAAAAGCAGTAACATCGGACAACGCATTAAATATCGAACTTCGTTCTCCTGTTCAGATGGGAGGAGAACCGGGAAAATATACCAATCCCGAACAGTTATTTGCCTGCGGATATGCCGCTTGTTTTGAATCAGCATTGGAGATGCATGCACGATTGTTGAAAATCAATACGGGCAAAACGCAAATTACAGCCCGCGTTCATCTTAATTCTTCGGACGACGACGGATTCTTCCTTTCCGTGGATTTGAACGTGAAAATTCCGGAAGCAACAAAAGAACAGGCAGAAGAATTGGTGAAATTAGCTCACCAGACATGTCCCTATTCCAAAGCTGTACGAAATAATATAGAGGTATCACTCTCTGTTAATTGAGAATTGAGAATTGCCATACGGGTGATTATGGTCATTTTCCTTTCTCCTCGCCATTGTCTGAATCAGGATTGACAGGATTTAAGGATTGACAGGATTAATTTTTCCTCACCCCCTGCCCCTCTTCAAATTGGAGAGGGGAGAATATGTGTGCTAAAAATAATCATCCGCATGGTCATTTTCAATTTTCAATTTTCAATTATTTCTGTGTTTCGTATTGATTTTTTATGTACTTTTGCAGTTAGAATCTGAAATCGACTAAACAATATCAAACAGTTTGTTTTTCAAACAGAAAAAGTATGAACAGTATAACTATTTTGTGGGCTATTTTAATGGAGTTTGCTAAAATCTTCCGTCCTTTGAGGATGGCGAGCTATATCCGTCAGCAGACAGACGTAATGGCAAGACATATTCTGTCTTTGCTTGTCGTGTCCGACGCATGGGAAAGTTATGCTTTGTCTTTACCGACAGTATTTAAGACTTTTTTTGCTAATATGCTGTTTTATTCAAATAAAGGTGTAGCTTACACACACACACACACACACACACACACACACACACACACACACACACACACACACACACACACACACAGGAATCAAGCAGTTACGAGTTTACGTACGCAGAAGTTCCACAGAGAACACAGAGAAGACACAGAGACAATCATCGTCCGCAGGCAATTGTCAATTATCCATTGTCCATTGTCAATTGTTTACGCGTCGCTTTGCGCAATTATCAATTATCAATTCTCCATTGTCAATTTTCTAAGCTATACCTTTATATATATAGCAAATTATTTCTTAGCAAAATATCTTTCCGTTTTGTACGGAGTCTACATATATTTTCGTCGGTTTTTTCGGGCGTTTATTCGTCTATTTGTTCATTCGTTAACTATTTCAGCACACAGATGAACACAGATTTTTTTTCACAGAACCGATGCACGAGCGGACATTTTAGGATTGTCAAAACATTGACAATCCCAAAATATGAACATGTTGTCAGCATCACAACTGCGATGATACAGGAAAACAGTTTTTCTGAAGGCATCACAACACAAATGCACACGGAAAATAATTTTCTTACAGGCATTTATACCAAAATACACAAGGAAAACAATTTTTTCACCACCATTTCTACACAAATACTAATGGAAAACAATTTTTCCAACGTCATCAATGCAAAAATGCCACTGATAAACAATATTTCTAACGCCGTCGATACAAAAATGCTGGTAGAAAACAATTTTGCTAACACCGTCGCAAACGTGAAGCTGCAAAAAAATAAATATAACACGACATTATCACAGGAAATATCCTTAAAATATAAACATAGTATTAACATATAAATATAATTCAAAAACAAATATTAATAAACAGTTACATAATATGAATGCAATCAACAGTATCTATTTATCACAACTGCATCACGGGGAAACAGTAACGTTTCATCGTGATACCCTTGAACAGTTGGAAAAAGCAGACCCTGCACATCTGGGCGTGCAGGAACAGGTTAAAGAATACGATTTTGCCTGCGAAGAGTTACAACTTACGATAGACGTTTTTTCGACAAATTCGTTGTCTAAAGAATCGCTGCGTCGGGATAATCTTCGTGAGCGCGCTTATTCTGCGTTTAAAGCCTATATAAAGGTATATCTCAACGATGAGGATGAGTCAAAGGTAGAAGCGGCAGAACGCATCATTGCAGTTATTCGACAATCGGAACGGGAGATAGGCAATCCGAGGTCTATCGGAATGACCAAAAGAACAACAGCGCTTTCCAGTCTTTTGCGTAATTTAGAACCGCTTTCCGACGATATTCAACAAATAGGAGCAGAAAACAGACTAAAACGACTTGCAGAAACTAATCAAGCATTTATCGACCTGCAATTTGAACGCTATATGGAACAAAGTAACAAACATTCCGGCGACGTAAAAGCTGCCTGCGCCCTTGCCAACACTATTTACAAACAGATTATCGAACGTGTGAATGCTAAAATATTATTGGAAGGAGAAACGGCATTTCTCCCCTATATCAAAGCGCAAAATACGGTCATTGAAAAATACAAAAACCTTATCGCTCAACGCAAAGGACGAAATAAAATTAAAAATTGAAACAGTGAACAAGTGAACAAGTAGACAAGAGCGCAAAGCGAAGAGGATACTCTTTCGTAATCTCGCTTGTCCACTCGTTCACTTGTCTACTAACAAAGATAAACACGGAGGAAGCCGAAAATCCGTAATTAAAATAAAAATAATCAAAGAGTAGGCGTAGTATTAAATATTTTAAAATTAGTTTTATGAGGAAATTATTTATTTTCCTGCTGGGAGTGATGCTCTCGGCACAGACGGTTTATTCTCAGCCCGTCATTCAGACGTGGACAGAGGATTTTGATAATATTGTTTCTGCAACCTCGGCTCCTCCGGGGTTTACCACGATTCCGCAAGGGTCGTGGGTGTCTGACCCTGTTCATTATTTACCGGGGTCTTCGGTTGCTAATCCCAAGTCGTTTTTGGGACTTGTTCCCACTACGCTTGGGAGTACAACTATTTTGCAAACGCCTGTGTACGATTTATCAAATATGTCGTGCGTTTTATTGCGGTTTAGTCATATCTGTAAGGTATCGCCCAAAGATTCGGCGTTGCTGCAATACAGAGATGTAGCCGGTCCCCCAGTCTGGACAACTGTTCGTGCAGATGCTTATTTGGGTAAGGCGGCGACTGTTGCAAGAGGCTTTAGCGCCTCAAGCTATCCAGAATGGCAGGCGGGCGACAGTATGGCTATTCCCGATCAGTCGTGGTGGAAAGAAGAGTATTTCGATTTATCGCAGGTAGCCTCCTACGGACGCTTTGAATTTCGCTTTATTATTAAGCGTATGAATGTACAGGGAACACAGGCTTCCTACGGGTGGCTGTTAGAGAATTTTGAACTGACGGCGTCTCCTGTCCAAATTTATCCTCCTGTAGTTGAGTTTATCGCTCCTTTGGTAAAAGATAACGTTTATTACACAGGTCCCTTTGAAATCAATGCCAGAGTGAAAACCCAGACAAATGCCCCTATTGTACCTCCGAAATTGGTTTATACTTCTACCTTTAATGGAACTTCCGTTACCGATTCCGTACCAATGACAAATGTATTGGGTGATTCGTTGTGGAAAGCCGACATTCCGCAATTCGTATTAGGAACGCAAGTTACCTATTATATTACAGGAAGAGATACACTTGGCAATCAGGCAAGTGATACTTCCGGTTTTGTAATTATGTACGGCACAGGAGGGAATGTAATTGTAGGCACAGGAACTACAAACAACTACTATACGCCAATAAATTTATGGTATCAATATAGCTGGACTCGACAATTGTATTTAGGGTCAGAATTAATCCCGGGCGCTATGGGAGGAATTATTAGCAAATTAGCATGGGATTATAATTATACAAATGCTTGGACTGTTACTAAACAAACCTGCTATTTTCGTGCCGTAGATGAAACCACCCAAGCTACAGGCTATATTGATCCTCTCGCTGATGGAGCTACAGAGGTATGGTCAGGCACACTTAGCGTTGCAGGAGGTCCTGCCTGGGTGGAGATAACCTTAGATCAACCTTTTTTCTTGCCTCAGGATAAAAATCTGTTGATCTATTGGCATCATGAGAGCGGAAATTATCCGGGAAGTGCATGGGTATTCAGACATCATACAACCGCTTCAAACCAAACGGTATATGCTATGTCTACTGTAAGCTTCCCTGCCACCAGTGCAGGTACAGTAACAACAGCCCGTCCCAATGCTCGGTTTACTATCGTTAATACTACTGTAAACAATCATTCCGTAGAGCTGTCTTCTATTGATATGAGCGATACCGTAATTGTTACTCCGAGTGTTTCAGTACCTGTTGTTGCCACCATAAAAAACAAAGGTGCATCAAATTTAACATCGGCAAGAATCTATTATTCCGTAAACGGAAATACGCCGCAATACTTTACATGGTCGGGCAATTTGTCATGGGATTATACAACGCAGGCAAGCAATGCATCCGCCACGTATGTTCC
>JAISRU010000006.1 GCA_031273515.1 Bacteroidales bacterium
CTTGTCTTTTATCAGTTACAAAAAACTAACAGGTGTTTTTATCGACGAGATGTCAGGTGTGATTGGCTATTCCGAAGACAGCGCTTCATGGTTTGACTTGAGTTTGGCGTCCCGTTTTCCAAAGGAAACTGCCGACAGAATGAAATATGAAGCCACAAGAAGCGTGCAGGATTATCTGTATGAGATGATCGGTAAAACTTTTTCGGGAGAAGAATATCTGATACCCGAAGACATTATTCCTGATCCTCAACCTTATCTGGTTGGAATAGAAGCACGAGCAGGCGCAAGATGGGAAACAAAACGTTGGAACGCTTATCCTCAATTAGCCGAAAAATTAGAGCGACATGGATTTAATGTTCGTTTTTTTACACAGCGAGAATATATCAAAGACTATATGAGAGATATTGCACAATGTTGCTTGGTCATTACAGGCGATACATTAGCCATGCACTGTGCGTTGGCATTAAAAATACCTGTGGTAGCGTTATTTACCTGTACAAGTCCGTCCGAAATATACGATTATCAACGTATGCAGAAAGTAATCAGTCCCTGTTTGTGGGATGCCTTTTACAAAACCACTTATATTCCACAGGCAGTTGAAAGTATTTCGGAAGAGGTCGTATGGGAAGCTGTTGAAAAAGCTATTCATCTTTATAATAAACGATAAATATCCTAAAACAGACCCACGACGCAATGACGGGATGTAGAGACGCGGTATGCCACGTCTTTACTTTGCTGATCAAGCAGGAGAAAGCCTGAAAGTGCAATCAGCGTTCAGACAATCCTCGTTCGAATGGCGGGACTGGAAATTTCCATCTTTTGTGACTCCAGAGCCAAAACGGAGGATTAGTTTCAATATCTCGTTGCAGAAGTTTGACATAACTTTCAATAACAGTTCCGTAGGAGGCGTTTTGCGGCGTATCCGATATTGTTTCCACTTCAATTTCGTAATAGCCTCGTCTTGCTTGTCTGACCACATAATACAGAACCGGATAATTGTACTTCTTTGCAAAATATTCCGCTCCGTAGATCATGGCGGAAGGCTGATGCAAAAAGAAAGTAATGTACGATTTCTCCACACTCGCAGGCGACTGGTCGCAAAGCATCATATACGAACACAGAGTATGTTGCTGATCGTAATCGGCAAAGACGTCCCTGACCGTATCGGCAAAAACAACCTCTGTTCCGTAGCGGGTTCGGGCTTTGTTGATGATCCTTTCGAAAATCTTATTGGTATTGGGCTTTCCTACTCCAATTCCGTGATGTAGAAACTGCATCGAAAGCGATAAAACCATCCATTCCCAATTATTGTAATGTCCGGAAAGAAGAATAACGCTCTTTCCCTGTCTGAAACAGTCGTTCACCACTTCGGGATTAACGCAGCGATAACGTTTCATAAGCTCTTTACGCGACAGTGTCAACAGTTTAATGCCCTCGACAAAAAGATTGACAAGATGTCTGTAATACTTTCTTTCGATTGTTTTTCGTTCCTGTTGTGTTTTGTCGGGAAAAGAATTTTGCAGGTTCAGTCGAACTACCTCAAGTCTGTAGTGTAATATGTTGTAGATAAAAAACCGCATCACACTTCCCATTGCATACAATACCGACAACGGCAATAAGGAAAGCGGATACAGAAAACCATAAATTGCAATCTTTGTCCACATATCAATCGATTGTTGGTCCTGCACTGACGAGCGATTTGCCTGATTGAGTATCGGTAAATCGGGAGAAATTACGGATGAATTTTTCTGCCAGATCCTTTGCTTTTTCATTCCATTGTTCGACAGAAGCATAAGTATTGCGCGGGTCGAGAATGCTAGCATCCACATCTTGTACCGTAACAGGAATATTCAGATTGAAAAAAGGGATTTGTATAGTCGAAACCTGCTCTATCGATCCGTTTAAAATAGCATGTATAATTCTGCGCGTGTCTTTGAGCGAAATACGTTTTCCCGTTCCGTTCCATCCCGTATTTACGAGATATGCCTTTACATTGTCTGTTTGTTGCATCTTTTTAACAAGTTCCTCTGCATATTTGACAGGATGCAAAGAAAGAAAAGCTGCCCCGAAACAAGATGAAAATGTGGACGTCGGCTCTATAATGCCGCGTTCTGTTCCTGCTAATTTGGCTGTGAAACCACTCAAAAAGTAGTATTGCATTTGTTCGGGAGTCAGCAGGGAAACGGGAGGCAAAACCCCAAAAGCATCCGCAGAAAGAAATATTATCTTCTGCGCATGACCCGACACTGAAACAGGCTTGACAATATTCTCAATATGATAAATGGGATAGGAAACCCGTGTGTTTTCTGTTACCGATTTATCAGTAAAATCAATGATTCCCTGTTCGTCCACCGTTACATTTTCCAAGAGGGCGTCCCGCTTGATTGCCTGATAAATTTCCGGTTCGGCGTCTTTATCCATGTTGATAACTTTGGCATAACAGCCTCCTTCGAAATTAAAAATGCCGTCGTCGTCCCAACCATGTTCATCGTCGCCAATCAGTTGTCGTTTGGGGTCGGTAGAGAGGGTTGTTTTTCCCGTCCCCGACAAACCGAAAAAAAGAGCTGTTTCTCCTTTTTCATTTGTATTAGCCGCACAGTGCATGGACGCAATTCCCTGCAACGGCAACAAATAATTCATATACGAAAACATCCCTTTCTTCATCTCTCCACCATACCATGTGTTGATGATGATTTGCATCTTTTCCGTCAGATTGAAGACAACTGCCGTCGATGAATTTAATCCCAATGCCTTATAATTGTCTACTGTCGCTTTCGATGCGTTTAAAACCACAAAGTCAGGTTCGCCGAAAGAGGCTAACTCTTCGCAGTCGGGACGGATGAACATATTCTTCACAAAATGAGCCTGCCATGCTACTTCCATAATAAAGCGTATTTTCAGACGGGTATTTTTATTTGCGCCGCAGAAAGCATCCATCACATACAATTTCGTGTCGGACAAAGCCTTTGCCGCAATATCCTTAACTGCAATCCAAGCATCCTGCGACAGCGGTTTGTTATCGTTGGGATATTTTTCGGACGTCCACCAAATAGTGTCTTTGGTAGTCTGATCCCAGACAAAAAATTTATCCTTAGGCGAACGACCCGTATAAATTCCTGTCATTACATTCACAGCGCCTAATTCGGTCAGTTGTCCTTTTTCATAGCCCGTCAGCAGAGGATTTGTTTCTGCTGCATACAACTGCTCATAAGAAGGATTGTGTAATATTTCTTTTACATTCACAATTCCATATCTATTCAGGTTAAAGTTTTCCATAATATTTTCTTTTTTTTTGTAGATTTATTGTTACATGAATTGTTTATACATTTGATTATCTGTTCCGCTGAAGATTATTTTTGATAACATTTAATTAAACAAATAATGATGCAAAAGTAATAAAATTAATTGAGAATTTTATCTCACGCCATTCGGACGAGTATTATCTTTATGCATTCCTTTTATTCTGTTTATGAGGAGAGATTAAGCTTGTCACCTACTGCTTTTAACCATACCGACCTTATCTTTTATAACTGCGACCTACATCGGAGTATATGTCCGACCTACATCGCAGTTAAGTCCGACCTACATCGGACGATATGTCCGATGTAGGTCGGACTTGTAAAACGTCCTGACGAATTACTTAGTTTCTCCTGAGAAAATAACTAATTCTTCGGATTGTTTTCGCTACTTGTCCTACATATTGTTCATTGTTCACTCGTCCACTACAAGGAAAATATCCC
>JAISRU010000038.1 GCA_031273515.1 Bacteroidales bacterium
AAAAACATTCTTCTTGCATTCACGACAACGCTCATCCTGTTGATATCTGCCTGCAACAGGGAACATTATCTGTTTACAAAGCATGTTCCTCTGCAGGATGAAACATGGACTGTCGATAATCAAATTCCGTTTTCTTTTGCCATAACCGATACTCAGACAATCTGTACAATCGGACTTAATATTCGTTACACGCATACCTATCCCATGCAGAATATGTACGTGTTTCTGCATACGATTTTCCCCAACGGAATGCGAACGCATGATACAATCTCTGTCGAACTCTTTTCACCCGAAGGAGACCCTCTTGGCAAAGGCAGAAGAGTAAGAGAAATTCAAAAAGATTTCGGACGTGTACAATTTCCTTTGTCTGGAGAATATACAATGACAGTGGAACAGGCGATGAGAACAGACACGCTGCAGGGAGTTGTTTCGGTCGGATTATATATTGTAAAACCGCTTAATATTTCAAACAATGAGCAATAAGAAAAAATCAACAAAGAAAAAGAATAATAAAGCAATTAAACGTCTGTGGATACTCTTTGGCTGCATCTGGGCGTTTGTGTTTTTACTTTTCACCTTCATTATGCTGGGATGGTTGGGATTTATGCCGTCTTTTGAAGAGCTTGAAAATCCGAAAACAAATCTTGCCTCCGAAATTATTTCCGAAGATGGTTACGTGCTTGGAAAATATTATGTTGAAAATCGTTCCAATGTTCCGATTGGTCAATTGCCTGAAAATCTCGTACAAGCCCTGATTGCAACGGAAGACGTCCGTTATCGCGATCATTCGGGAATAGACGCACGAGCTTTGTTACGCGCTGTGGGAGGCATGCTCACTTTTTCCAACAAAGGCGGAGGAAGTACCATTACGCAACAATTGGCTAAAAATTTGTTCCCGCGCGAAACCGATCGTACTTTTATAGGGGTCGTGTTTGCCAAACTGAAGGAATGGGTGGTTGCCGTTAAATTAGAACGTAATTATTCAAAAGATGAAATTCTTGCGATGTATCTCAACACGGTCGATTTCGGGAATATGTCGCATGGAATTAAATCGGCAGCCAAAACCTATTTCGACAAGGAAACACAAGACCTGACCGCCACTGAAAGCGCTCTGCTTGTCGGTATGTTGAAAGCGCCCACAAAATACAATCCGAGAAGAAATCCTGAAAATGCCTTGAAGCGTCGCAATACGGTATTAAGTCAAATGAACAAATATGGTTTTATCACCGACGAAGAATTTGAAACAATGAAAGAACTTCCGATCGATGTGTCCAAATTCAGATTGCAGGATCATCGTAGCGGTTCGGCTACTTATTTCAGGGAATATCTTCGACTGGAACTGAACAAATGGGCGAAAGAAAACCCGAAACCGGACGGTACGCACTGGGATATTTACAAAGACGGATTGAAAATATATACAACCATCAACTATACGATGCAAAAGTATGCAGAAGAAGCAGTTCAAGAATGGATTGTCGGTTCGTTGCAACCCGAATTTTTCAAACATTGGGCAGGAAAAAAGAATGCTCCTTTTGATCGGATAAATGAAAAAGAAACAGAACAGATTATGGTAAGAGCCATGAAAAATTCATCCCGCTACAAAGAACTCAAAGAAGCCGGCGTATCGGAACGCAAGATACGGGAAATTTTCGAAACGCCCTGTCGCATGTGGGTATACGATGCAAAAGGAGGAGAAAAGGATACGCTGATGTCTCCATGGGATTCGTTGCGGTATATGAAAAGTTTTCTCAACTGCGGTTTTATGGCGATGGATCCCACCACGGGGAAAGTAAAGGCTTATGTGGGCGGAACAAATTACGAATATTTTCAATACGACCATGTTACATTGGCAAAGCGTCAGGTAGGTTCTACATTCAAACCTTTTGTCTATACGATTGCCATGCAGCAGGGCGAATATTATCCCTGTTCTCAAATTCCCAATGTGCCTGTAACCATAGAGCAGCCCAATCTTCCGCCATGGACTCCTAAAAATTCCAACGATTTCAAACAGGGACAAATGGTAACGCTCAGCGAAGCGCTTGCCAATTCTCTCAATTACATATCTGCTTATCTGATGAAACGTTACGGACCTTCCGCCATTGTACAGCTGGTACGGCAGATGGGCGTAACGAGCGACATTCCCGAAGTTCCGGCTATTTGTCTGGGGACTTGCGAACTTTCTTTGTACGAAATGGTCGGAGCTATCAATACCTTTAATAATAAAGGAGTGTATATAAAACCTTATTTTGTGACCAAAATCTGCAACAGCAAAGGGAATATTCTGGCGACGTTCAACACAGAACAAAAAGAGGTGATGGATGAACTGTCAGCCTATAAAACTGTTCGTTTAATGGAAGGCGTTGTTCTGGCAGGAACGGCAGTCCGTTTGCGTTACCGTTATAAGTTAGATATGCCGATTGCAGGTAAAACAGGAACAACCGATGATAATTCCGACGGTTGGTTTATGGGATATACTCCTGCTTTCACGGCGGGCGTCTGGGTGGGGTGTGAAGACAGAGCCGCTCGTTTTCGTTCCACCGCTTTGGGACAGGGAGCGAATATGGCTTTGCCTGTCTGGGCGATTTTCGCAAAGAAATGTTACGAAGACAAGTCTTTAAATTTCTCCAAACAGCCTTTTGTCGCTCCAGAAAACACCGATTGGGATGTAAACCTGTTCAACTGTAAAGAAGCGAATGCAAATTCGATACAAGAAACCAAACATAATTTTGACTGATGGAAAATAGAGAAACAGAAATACTATATACAATTGCTTTAACGCAGATCCCCACAGTGGGACACATAACGGCAAAAAAACTCATTGCTGTCTGCGGCAATGCGGAAGTTCTGTTCAAAGAACCTGCTAAAAATTTGTCTGCGCTTGGCATTAATAGCAATACGGTGCAAAGCATAGTCTCGATGAAAAGTACAGCCCTCGACGCCGCTTATCGTGAAATGGATTTTATTCAAAAGAATGAGATTACCGTCTTTTTATCAAAAGATAAAGCCTATCCTGAGCGTTTAACCCGATGTCCCGATTCACCGGTGATTCTCTACGGTAAAGGACATTTAGATTTAAATCCGAAACACAGTGTTGCAGTTGTCGGCACGCGAAAATTCACCACTTACGGCATACAGGCGACAAAAAAGATAATCGAAGAACTTGCTTCGTATAAGAATATACAGATAATCAGTGGTCTGGCGGCGGGTATTGATACCGTTGCACATCAGACGGCTCTACAACATGATTTATCGACCGTAGCGGTATTAGGTCATGGCTTACAGACGCTGTATCCTGTCGGCAATAAAAAACTTGCCAAGGCGATGCTTGCTCAGGGAGGTTTGGTAACGGAATTTACAAGTACGGTGGTTGGCGAACCGCATAATTTTCCTCGTCGAAACCGTATCATTGCGGGCATGTCCGACGCTGTTCTTGTTGCCGAAGCCTACGAAAAAGGAGGCGCACTGATTACGGCTAACATTGCTTTTTCTTATGCCAGAGATGTTTTCACGCTTCCTGCACGTATAGGGGATAAATCTTCGGAGGGATGTAATAACCTGATCAAACGCAATATTGCCGCCTTGATTACATCAGGAGAGGATATTATAAAGATGATGATGTGGGATAATAAATCCGATAAGACGAAACCTCGACAAACCCAATTAATGTTGGATATGAATACCGACGAACAACTAATCATCAATACATTGGAAGAAAAAAAACAATTGAATATCGACGAACTGATGATTGCCACCGGTTTGAGTACAACGATATTGAACACGACATTACTTAATATGGAATTTAGGGGTTTGATTTCCTGTTTACCCGGGAAGCGATATATTTTAACGATCTGATACTGTCAAAATGAACAAACGGAATCTTCAAATAGTAAAATTTTATGTTCTCAAGCTGTTTATCACTACTTTTGCCATTGTTTTTTCGGCATGGTTGCTGCAGAAAGGAATCCACATAGGCGATCCTAAATTACTCACAGGAATAATTGTTGCGGTTGTTTTACTGTTGATAAATATGTTTCTCAAACCGATATTTGTTGTTCTGACAATTCCATTTACCCTTTTTTCATTCGGACTGTTTTTATTGGTTATCAATGCCTGCGTAATCCTTCTGATTGATTTCTTAGTTGACAAATTTGTGGTTGACAGTTTCTGGTGGGCATTAGGATTCAGCATGTTGGTATCATTGACCAATTCTTTAATCGAAGGAATCAGCAAATTGCATACGATTCAAGATGACAGTCAAAATCTCAATTCTCCCGACGACGACGAAATCTAATTGAGAATTGAGAATTGAAAATTACCTGCGGACGCTTTTGTCTGAACTCTGATTGATCTGATTTACTGATTGACATGATTATTTTCCTCACTCCTGTCCCTCTCCAAATTGGAAGAGGGGAGAGAAAAATCTGTGTAAATCTGTTTAATCAGTGTCGTCTGTGTGCTGAAAATAATCGTCCGCAGGCAATTCTCAATTAGATAAAGATCACAGTTCAAGACAATTTAATCCGTTTATGAGGAAACATTAAGTCTGTCCTCTATTTCTTTTAAGCATACTGACTTTATCTTTTACAACTGCGACCTACATCGGAGTATATGTCCGACCTACATCGCAGTCAAGTCCGACCTACATCGGACTATGTGTGCGATGTAGGTCGCAGCCATAAAACGTCCTGACGAATTACTTAGTTTCTCCTTAGAAAATAACTAATTCTTCGGATTGTTTTTGTTAGTTGTTCGGTGTCAAAAACGCAATTTCTTTTGTCTGTTAATCCTTGTTTTGACAGTAAATAGTTGCAAATAATATTCCATCAAATGACAAGAATTACGTACAGATATATAGATTTCAAAACGCATCTTCCTCTTATTTAAGTTTTTAATAGAAATTTATTTTATTGCATTTTGAATTGAATTTATTGCTAAATTTGCAATTCTGGAATGTAGCATAAAAAACAGATCAAATTAAAATATAAAACATGATACAATCACCCGAAGGAATACCTGCAGCAATAGAATACATTGCTAATTATATGATGATTGCCGCACAAACAGCTCCCAAAGGAAGGGGTATGGATAATTTGTTGATAAAATTGGTGACGGAAGAAGAGAAAACTGCCCTTATTGTCAAGATGAAAGAAATAGGTGAGAAAGCAAATGTCGCCTTTTTTCTTCGAGATGCGGAAAATCTGACGTTTTCCCAACAAATTATACTCATTGGGACAAAGACGGGTTCAAGAGGTTTGGACTGTGGATTATGCAGTTATGCGTATTGCAAAGACAAACCGCAATTGTCGCCCTGTATTTTCAACACAATAGACGTTGGTATTGCGTTGGGTTCGGCGGTGAGTTCGGCTATGCAGTTTAAAACAGATAACCGAATTATGTATTCTGCCGGAAAAGCGGCAATGGAATTGAAGATATTGGGCGAAAATGCTGTCTGTATTTTTGCCATACCTCTTTCCGTAAGCGAAAAAAATATATTTTTTGACAGAGGATGAAAAAAAATTATCGAAGATAATCGATTGTTTTATATGACATTATCCTGTTTGTTAAGATTTGTTATGAATTAAATAAAGAAAAAAAAATCAAACCTCAGGCAACATTTTGGGTACTTTAGGTATCATGTATGTAGAAAGTTTATAATTGTTCAACAGAAAAAGAAAATAGTATGAAAAATTTAATCACAGTAATCGTTTTTTTAGCAGGTATATTAATACCGAATTTGGGATACGGTCAAGGTAGCTGTCCCAATTTAAATTTCACTTATGCCAATTTCACCAATTGGGAATGTTATGCGGGCTCATGTGCCAGTGGAATAGTTATTAATCCGAGTCCACCTATGGGAGGAAGACATACCATCATGGACTTTGCAGTAATTTATCCGGCAAACCAACACATGGATGGAAAATGCATCGTTATTCCTAAAGTTCCTTCAGGATTTAACTATTCCCTACAATTAGGCAACGACGTTAACGGAGCTCAAATGGAAGCAATAGAATATACCATGACGGTAGACAGCACCAATTCATTGCTGATCTTGCATTTTGCATGGGTTATGGAAAACCCTCAGGGTCATTCCCAATCTGAGAAATCCCAGTTTACAATGACACTAAAAGACTCATTGGGACGAACATTAAGTATTCCCTGTGCTTTTACTAATTTTATAGCCGGTGCTGAAGGCATGACAGGATTAGTTTGTGATGTTAACAGTCCTGACGGCTTACAAGCTCGTACATGGACTACGGTCGGATATAGCTTGGAACTCTTGATAGGACAAACAATCAAAATATATTTCGAAACACGCGACTGTACGCTGAGCGGTCATTTCGGATATGCCTATCTGGTAGGGGAATGCCGTCCTATGAAGATTGATTTGCAATTTTGTGAAGGACAGACTGCCGCCCGTATGCGCGCTCCAGAAGGTTTTGTCTGGTACAAATGGACACGCAGCACGCAACCGACGTTTGCATACCAGGGAAGTGAAAGATCGTATATGACATACGTCTGTCCTGACCCTCAGAATGATGAAACATTCACTTGCGAAGTACGCTCCGAATTAGGTTGTACCTCAACATTACGGACTGTTATTGCCAGAACAGATATTGATGCGGATTTTCTCTTTGGAGTAAAGGACGCAAACGGACATGTACCTTTCGAGGATCATAACTACCAAAGTTGGTATGACACTTGTAATCGTACCGCTACCTTTGTAGATTTTTCCACTGTGAAAAACAGCACCAAAGAATCTCTCGAATGGGAAATACTAAATCCAAAGAGAGAGGTAATTGCCGTATCCGGCGATTCTTTGTTTACCTATACTTTTGCCGATCCTGATGAGCCTACCAAATATCTGATTCGTTTGAGGGTGAACACAGAAAACGGATGTACCGATACCTCAGCGCCATTGACGGAAAGATATATTACCATTTACCCGTCGCCCAAAGTCAAAATAGATGGTCCTGACCAGATGTGCGCAGGAAATCAG
>JAISRU010000045.1 GCA_031273515.1 Bacteroidales bacterium
AGTCAGGGATAGGTTTATTCGGATTGAACTTTTTCAGATTGAGATAAAGTCCGACTTTCTTAAACAAAGGAATCTTTTCTGTTTCCACATATTCGATTAAAGTTCCCGACGGATCTTCATTGTAAGCAAAATGACCTGTAGCTTCGCCCATATCGAACCTGTTTTCTTTTTTTCGACTGTCGACAGTAAACGGATATCCTGCTTCCTGACATCGTTGCTCCATAGCAGACATGTCCGCAATATCGAAACACAACTGAATAAATCCCATATCGCCCCACATTCGTCCCTCGAAGATTTTGTGAACTTGAGGACGATCCAAGGCTTCGACCAATTCTATCTCCGAAGACGCCATTAATCGGGAAAAAATTCCCCGTCGCGGTTGAGAGTGCGTCAAACGAACCCGTCGAAACCGATGACCCGAAACTCCCAGATAATTAAAATCGTCGAACACTCCGCTGTTATCGGACAAAACAAGATCGTAGTCTAAAACAGCGCTGTAAAAGTGAATAGATTTCTCCATATCTTTTGTTCCGATCATCGCGCCGTAGACTCCGCCGACAGGTTTGCGACGATCCATAAACCATTCGTCGTTTTCGACTATCTGAAAAATATTCTGATACGGGTCGCGCAAATAAAAGGACGTATTCCCCTGACCGTCTACAAACAAAGACGAAACATTTGTCTTTTTTCGTGTGTAGAAAGAATGTGCATCCTGTATGTTTTTGCATTTTATCTTGCAGGCAAAAATACCCAGATCACCCGGCAGAACTTCAAATGCGGGCGGATTCGGAGCGGTGGAAAGATGTTGCCATATTTCAAATCCGCCTCCGCCTTGCAGATTGACGGCAAGAATAGCATGGCGTTCACGTTCTTTTCCGCCCATATACGGAGCCATGATGTCGGCAAGAGCGCGCTCGTCAAAAATTTGAACATCTGCTCCGAAATATTCCCTGTACCACTCCCATGCCGTATAGACTTCCGGCACGCCAATTCCCATTTGTTGTATTCCGCTTATTGTCACTTTTTCCATTTTCTCTTATTATGTTGGTTTGATTGTTGATACTAATTTATAATACAAATAAGGAAGGTATCGTTTAATATAGACCATCCCAATTTCTTTTCTTCCGATGTAGATTTCTTTTTTCCGTTTTTTGACCGCCTTGACAATTCGTTTAGCACATTGTTCTGCAGTGATGCCATTTGCTTGTCCGTGGTCCATTTCACCATGCGGCGTACCGTCTTTTGTGAGGGCATGCAGCGAAACATTGGTCAGTATTCTACCCGGACAGACAATCGTAACATCAATTCCCTGTTTGTGATTTTCCGCCCACAGCGTTTCATAGAACCCATGCATTGCGTGTTTTGCGGCAGAATAGGCTGAACGCATCGGAAATCCAAACAATCCTGCGATGCTGCTCACGACAACAATATGTCCTTTTTTCTTTGCCAGCATAACAGGAAGCATCTTTTTAGTGAGAATAACACTGCTGAAATAATCAATTTCCATGATTTTTCGGTCGACCTCAATAATCGTATCCGCCACCGACGACCGTTGACTTATTCCTCCGTTATGAACCAATATATCGACAGACCCAAATTCGGACAGAACTTTGTCGGCAGTATGTTCGACTTCCTGCGGATTGGCTAAATCCATAGGGAAAATCACACATTGTTCCGGATGAGCACAGTTTATCTGTACTCGACGGAGTTCATTTTCTCTTCTGGCGGATAAGATCAAAAAGCAATTTTCTTTCGACCATCGGTATGCCATCTCCTCTCCGATACCGGAAGAAGCTCCTGTTATCCAAATAATTTTCTTCTCGTTTTCCATGATGCAAAAGTAGAAAAAATAATTGAGAATTTTTAGTCATGCCATACGGACGCAAATATTCACACGCCATTAATTGCGAGGTACGAGCAATGTGGCTCCGACGCAGCGAGTGAGCGCAGAGGCAGCTTGCTGACTATCCGAACCGAAAGAGGAAGGCGAAGCCAATCCAGAAAACCGCCTTCCACATTCTCCACCCTTTTGTATGAATCAGGATTTTCAGGATTTCAGGATTAGCAGGATTAAACAATTGGATATTATATATGACTTCACAGACAAATGTTTATTTATTCTTTTGAGGATTTCTGTTTCATGGCTTGTTTCCGTTCCAAATCCCACTGTATTATTGTTTTTTCTTCCTCCACAGACGGTAATCCTATGTCATATCTGTTTTTATCTACTATTTCCTTTTCTTGGGCTGTCTTCATTTTTTTATGATAGCCGTAACGATAATCCGAATCAGACAAATTGAAAATAAAATTTATCCTGTTTGCTCTTTGGGCATAGCATTCGGGAGATAATTTTCCTTCCAATAGCGCTTTGTATTCAACATTAAACAGAAAATTAGTATCGTCATAATGTATCATTACAACTCCTCCACGAGAAAGGTAAATACAATTATAACAACCATTTCGTTCATTGGGATAATCATATTTTTGTATGTATTCATATATAAGTAACTGATTACAACTATCTACGATTACCCATTCGCGGTGTCGCTTCTTTGCCATTTTTGATTTTGGAAACATCCTGCAAAATACATTCCATCTGTTTCTTACCTTTTGATCGCTAACAGACAAAGAGTCTAACAATTTTGTATACGGACAAGTTTGTTTTTGTATATAGATTTCTCTATTTGTCTGTTCATAATCAGAACAATCTTTCCATTGGGAAGTCTGTTTGTATTTATCAAATAAACTATCGGGAGGAAACACATAAGTTAATGGAACAGTTTGTTTTACACATTGCGTCATCACCCAATAAACCAGACTGTCTTTATTTTCAATGGCTGCACAACGGGTAAATTCATACATATCATTCTGTAAAATATAATCTACCATTGCAAATGCCTGTAAATAATAGTCAATAGCCGTATCGCACTGATTACGGTATACAGCTAATTTGGCCTTGTTTACCATTTGATAATAGGGAATATAGTTTGTATTTTGCGATAACACAACCATAAACCAAAATAAGAAGCTAAAAGATAACGTAAATATCTTCATAGATGAGTGTTTATATTTCTCCGTTTATTTCTATTTCAATATCTATCTTACAAAATGCGAGATAATCATCCTTGTGTGTTTAAATTTATATTTTAGTCGTGGATGTTTCAATACGAAACGGAATTTGCTCCTTTTTATTTTTTATTGATCAAATTCAGTTGTTCCACAGCTAACAGGGTGAACCAATAACACAGTGTTTTTTGCCTCTAAAATGTGCAGCAAACCTGCTACACTATGTTGTAAGTTCCTCGCAAATGTACGACTGAAAAAAACTGCGTCTTGCATGTCCCAGCCGAACAAAAATGCCATCCCCCTACCCTACTCTTGCGTCAGCCGCATTGAATTGAAAATTGATTATTGTCTTAAACTCTGATTTATCTGTTTAACTGATGAACATGATTATTAGTGAACAAGTGAACGAGTGAACAAGTAAACGATAGAACAATTCTGCGGGAAATAAAAATCGTCGCTTTGCGTCATTCTCAATTTTCAATTCTTTTGTGTACTTTTGCACATATTTTTATTCAGGGAAATGGGAAAAAGAATAGCCATATTAGGCTCGACCGGCAGTATTGGACGACAAGCGCTTGACGTTATTTCTTCTTTGGAAGATCAATTTGAAGTAGAAGTACTTACCGCTCACTCCAATGCCGATTTATTGATTAAACAAGCTATAGAACATCAACCGAATGCTGTTGTGATTGTCAATGAAGCGCTTACGAAAAAGTGAAACAGACGTTGGCTTCATATCCAATCAAGGTGTTTGCGGGCGAAAAATCGTTGGAACAAATCGTGGAGATGTCCACCATTGATATCGTCTTGATAGCGTTGGTTGGCTTCTCAGGTCTCAAACCA
>JAISRU010000046.1 GCA_031273515.1 Bacteroidales bacterium
CAATCAACACAATCAGCAGACTTATCATCAACATAATAAGCAATGTGGAAATAATTCTGTGATTGTTGTAAAAATGCTTAATATTCATAGTTCGATTTAAAAGGTTACGCCTACTTTTACAATAACGCCCAATGGGAATTTGTCTACAGGGTCTTTCTCCGTAATCTGATACGGGTTAAATCCGTCGTGATCATACACTGTGCGGGAATAGGTTTCATAATAACGATATGCCATAAAAAAAATGCCGGAAGAAAAAGAAAATTTATGTTTCCGAAAACCGGCAGTTAAAGTGGAATAAAATCCGCCTCCGTTTGTAAGCATCAGGCCTCCGACAGCCGTATTGATAAAAGGAGCATATTTGCCGACAGAAAAATAATGCCTGTAATTTACATAAACAGGAGTATAAATGTCGTCATTTCCAAAAACTCCTATGCCAAGTCCAAGCCCTATGGCATGTCTGCCGTCGAGAATAATTCCGTTCACGACAGTATGTTCCATGCTGAAATGTGCGTAGTTAGCTGTCAAACCGCTCTCGAAAATCACAGTATATTTAACATGCTGTGGTGGTGGGATTTCTTCCTGTTCCTGTGCCTGCATCAGAGGCATGCAAAAGAGCAATGACAATCCTGCTATTGTCACTTTCATTGATTTCATCTTGTTCTGTTTTTGTGATTTAATAAAATTCTCAATCAAAAGCAAACTAAAATGTCAATCCGATTTTGATAGTAATCCCAAAAGGAAAACGCATTTTGGTATCTTTCTCTCGTCTCCAAGATACCACATCTCTGCCAAGATAAGGATCATAGTTTCGATACTCTTTATCGACATACTCCGATCCTTGAAACATCATCAAAGTAAGTCCTGATGCAAAAGAAAAATTTCCTGCTTTAAATCCTGATGTAAAGGAAGTAACCAAGCCTCCTGATTCCGAGAAAAGAAGTCCTCCGATAGTGGCATTGATGTGAGGAGAAAACAGTTTCTTGGGTTTGAAATACAGTCGATAATTAAAGAAAACAGGCGTGTACATTGTTTCGTCGGAATAACGATAGAAAGCTCCTCCGATACCAATACCAATCCCAAAATGATGTTGCCTGTCGATAGAAACTCCATTGACAAACGTTACTTCTGTAGCTATTCCCTGCGCATAAGGACTGCCCGCTACACATCCAAATTCGCTAAGGTTGGAATAACGAATCTTTTCATTTTCCTGTGCCTTATCTTTCTCCTGCGCTTGCGTCCATGATGAATAACCAAGCAGGAATACAACTAATAATAAACTGATTTTTGCTCGCATAATTCTGTGTTTTAATTTCCCTTGATAACGAATTTCTAAATGGAAAATTGTATTCGAATTGAGAATTGTCTGCGGACGCTTTTGTATTGAACTGTAATTTATATTTCAGCTACGCTCAATATCCATCTGATTAAATGATTGACATGGTTTTCTTTGTGTACTTTGCGCCTTCTTTGCAGTTAAAGAATTTTTTGGAGACCGCAAAGTTTCTCGCAAAGAACGCAAAGAAAAAAAATCTGTGTTCATCTGCCTAATCTGGTACGCTAAAAATAATCACCCGAATAGCATGAAAAAAAATCTCAATTCTCAATTCTCAATTCTCAATTCTTTTATGTACTTTTGCAGAATAAAAATTGCACTTGTAAATTGAAGTCAATCGCGAATACGACGTTTGTTTTGTGAATACATTGCCGGAAAAAGCGAAGAACAAGCGAAGAACAAGTTGTTCCGTCTATGGAAGAATAAAAAGAAATTAAAACGAAAACATATTATAATCAACAATTCAAAATTTAACAACGATGAAGAAAACAAGTAAAATTATCGGATTAAGTGCAGCGATTATGCTCACTGTAACGGCTGTAGTCTTAGGCATTTCTTATGTTTATTGCCTTTTCCATGAACTTCTGCATACTCCGCCGGTTGCAGTCCAAAAAGACACCGTATTTGTGGTGAAGGAAATAAATTCTTACAATCCGAATGCAGAGCATCCTGAAAGTAAGATATATTATAATTTCTACAACACAGCAAATCTTCGGTTAGTATCGGACACTGTCTTTGAGATAATGTACAAAGAAAAAGAACGGGAAGAGGTAAACAATCTTCGGATGATAGAGCAAACAATGAACAATCTCAGGATTATAGAGCAGACAACCCCAAAGACGTTTCAAATTCCACCTCCTTTGCCCTATCCGGACACGCTCCCAAAGACGACACTCAAGGATAGAAAGCAGATTATAAATGATATGCAAAATCAGTTACAGTCTATGAAAGAAGCTATAATAAGCAGACAAAAAAAGTAATTGAGAATTGCGCAAAGCGACGATTATTGTCTTGAACTCTGATTTATCTGATTGACTATGATTATTTTCTTTTGTCATTTCCTTTATTCACCCGAATGGTAATTCTCGATTCTCAATTAGTTTACGCTTGTTCATCTCAAAATAAGTTTACTTCCCGACGCCAGCAGACACATGCAATTTTCCAACATCTTTGCCGACTTGGTAAAACAAAGTGTCTTTCTGCCCAATCGTTTCAACCATATTCGTAACGTCAGGTTGTTGCGTTCTATATGATTTGTACAACGAGGATAAATCCTGTGAACATCATTTCCCAGTAAATTCTTGTACAGATTCAGTTTATCTGTATAAATATGTCCGGGATTGAGGTTGTTTAATGTATCCACTACCTGTTTATACAACTGTTTTTACAATATCTACAAATCATAATTGCTTCAATTAAAATCATTTATTGCAATAAGCGACAAATGGTACACTACGTAGAGCATTTGCCCCTTTTTATCGCTTCTAACGAACGATCTTTCCTTCGATGATATTTTACTACCCCTGTTTTTATTCTATCAAATGTTTTATCTGCCAATTTATCAATCTCTTACAAAATAAGCGACAAATGGTACACTACCGGCTTCATCTTGCTTATATTTGTATTAAAGACAGGATATGACTGTCGGGAATACCTGTTTTTTCAATCAGATGACGTCTTCCTTCCAGACTTTTTATTTCAAGCAGAAAGGCAAAACAGAGTTTTCTTTCTTCGAGAGGTCTCCATTTTCCTTTTTCGGAAGCGCTTGCTAACATACGGTACACTGCTTCTGCCGTACCTCCTGTTGCAAGGACGTCGTCAAAGATAACAATGTCATCGTAGTTTGCTATCAGAGAGGTATCCATGCTGATGCTTCCCACGCCGTATTCCAACTCGTAGTCTGCGTTTTCTATCGACTCATAAGGAGGCAGTTTTCCTTTTTTCCGCACAGGAACACAACCCGCACACACAGACGCGGCGATAATTCCACCCATGAGAAATCCACGCGCTTCGACGCATACTATCTTGGAGGGAAAGGGCATGATTTGCTTAATCATTATAGCCAGATCTGCGCTTGCCGCGCGTAAGGCTTGCCAATTGGACAACAAAGGATTGATGTCCTGAAAAATTACGTCCTGTTTGGGGAAACCTTCATACGGACGGATAAAATTAAGATATTTATTCATTTCTTTCTGTTTTCATTAGTTGTATAAAACAATCTTCGATGGTTGGACTTATTTGTTGTATGTCCTTCATGGCAAGGGGGATGGTATCGAGATAAGCATAGAGGTCTTGTTCATCCTGCCGACTGTTCAAGACCACATTCAGATGTTGTCCTGCCGTATAGACGTCCTTTGCCTGTTTGAAGTCTTTCATATATTGCAGCATTCGATACATATCGTCGGCAGAAACGGCATACAAACACCCGGTATACTGTTCACGGATTTGCTGTGGCGTATTGCTGCCCAATAGTTTACCGTCCTGTATAAGTCCAACTCTGTTGCAAAGCGTGGCTTCTTCCATGTAAGAAGTGGAAACAAAGACGCTGATATTTTCTGCTTTCAACAAAGTGAGAATATCCCAGAGTTCGCCGCGGGAAACAGGATCGACTCCCGTTGTAGGTTCGTCAAAGAAGAGTATTTCGGGTTTGTGGATCAGCGCACAGCAAAGGGCAAGTTTTTGTTTCATGCCTCCGGACAAAGCGGCGGCTTTTCTTCTTTTAAAGGGCAGCAGGTGTTGCCAGACAGGAGCAATCAGACGATAGTTTTTTCGAATACTTTCTCCGTATAGCCGTGCAAAAAATTCCAGATTTTCCATGCAGTTCAAATCGCCGTACAGGGAAAACTGTCCGGGAAGATAACCGATGATGCGACGTATTTGTTTATAATCTTTTTTCAGATCGTATCCGTTAATCAGGGCGGTGCCGCTGTCGGGCGACAAAAGTGTTACAAGGACATTAAACAGGGTTGATTTTCCTGCGGCGTCGGGACCTATCAGTCCGAAAAGTTCTCCCTTTTCTATCGAAAGACTGATGTCGCGCAAAGCCTGTTTCGACCCGAATGCCTTTGAGATACCAATCACTTCGACAGGGTTCATATCGACTGTTTGCTTGTTTTTCCAAAAACGACCTCGCCCGGCATACCTGTTTTAATGCTGCCGTCGTTTTCGACTTTGATTTTAACGGCATAGACCAAATTCACCCGTTCTTTTCGGGTTTGTATCATTTTGGGGGTAAATTCCGGTTCGGACGAAATCCATGTTACTGTTCCGGCATATTTTTTCAGATTGTTTTCCTCGTCGATATACACCGAACAGGAACTGCCAAGAATCACTGACGAAAGTTGATCTTCGGTTACATAGACTTTCAGCGTCATGCCCGACAGGTCAGCAATCCGCACGAGGGGATATCCTGCTGTCGTCAGTTCGTAACGATTGACGTATTTCGACGCCACCACCCCATTCACAGGACTTGTTATGACGCATTTAGACAAAATGTCGTTAAGTTGATAGAGTTGCAGATAGAGTTGTTCGACCTGCATAGCCGACAATCGGACGGAAGCAGAGAAGGATGCTTTTTGTTTGCTTACAGCTTCTTCCAGAGTTTGTTGTCGATCAAGCAAACTGTCCCTGATTTGTCGAAGCTGTTCCGACGCATGATCATCAATTATTCCCATCGCGCTTATTCCTCGACGAACATCCGACAGACTGTCGTTTAGCAGTCTGAATATCTTGGGGACTGTCGTATATTGCGTCCAGAAGGCTTCTATTTGGAGGGATATTTTCTGTTTTTGGATAGCCAATGCAGTGGTATCGATAGAGGCGATATACTGTCCGACGCTTAGCGAAGCGCCTTCTTCTACTGCGAAATCGGTAATAATTCCATCATGTTGAGCAGAGATTACAAATTCATCCGCTTCGAACGAGCCGTAAGCATCCACATCTATATCGCGAGTGGAACATGCGCACAAACACGCAACTAACAAGAAAATACTGTATCTAAAACAAGAGTCCATAAAACTGAATATGTTTTTTTATTCTTCAAAACGATACTCCTGTGTATTTATTGTTGTAGCTTCGTCTTGAACTGTGATTTATCTGATTAACTGATTGACATGATTAAATAATTGGAAATTGTAGGGCGCATTCCGTAGGTATGCATCCAAATAATTGAAAGCCGAACACGGTGCTTTTGGCTACGTCAATTCGATGTAGTCAAATGCATCATCCCTCTTTAAAATTGTAGAAAAAAATCCAATAATTTATTTAGGACATCTGAAGCTAATATAAACATTACTCCAATTTCATGGAGTAATGTCATTTATTTATTGATTTTATTTTTGTACCTTTGCGTCAAAAGACAAATAGATATTATGATAGATATAGATCATTATTTTTGTACGAACGAAGCGTGTAAGTGTTACGGTCTTCGTTCTCAGGGAAACTTGATAAAGGCGGGCACCTACATTAAGCAGGGAGAGAAGAAACAAATGTTCAGATGTAAGATTTGCGGGACTCGTTTTTCGGAAACACGCAACACCATTTTCTTTAACAGTCACTACGACAGTGCAACAATAGGGAAAATCATACGCTGTATTGCCGAAGGCAATGGGGTTCGTTCCACTGCCAGAATTCTTGGTTTGAGCAAAGATGCGGTGAATGCCGTGGTACTTAAAGCGGGTCATCATGCTGATGCGATTATGTGTAATTTGCCGCGGAATTTACATTTGCCAGAGTGTCAAATGGATGAATTATGGAGTTTTATCAATAAAAAAAACGCTATCTGCAAAGGATTTGGAACGTGAGTATGGCGCCATCTGTATATGGACAGCCTTTGATCCCAACAGCCGCTTGCTTATTTGTCATTATGTTGGCGATCGCACGCTTGAAAATTGTAGAGCCTGTTTTAATCCGTAACTTTCCCTTATTTTTACGTAAGAGGTGAAAAAATCCATATAGACATTGTTATATGGATTTTTTTGTGTACCTTTGCAGTTACGTATATACGTAATATCATCAAATATTTTAAATCATGGATAAGGAAATATCTAAGCATCCAGAAT
>JAISRU010000060.1 GCA_031273515.1 Bacteroidales bacterium
TGAAAATTGCCTGCGGACGAGGATTGTCTTCCTGTTGTCCTCGTCATTGTCTGAACCGCTGATTTATCTGATTTGAATGAATGACATGATTATTAAAGGAAACTGCTTATTTACAAAAAGCAAGTTGTAATTTTTTTGACATGGAGTGAATAGCATAACTAAATGAATATAAACAATATATAAATACGGCATAATCCCCAAATGCTGTAATCTTTAATTTCACTTGCTTATTGTAAATAAGCAGTTAAAGGAATTCATTCTTTTAAATATATTTCTTCCAATGATTTTTTATAAAAAGACAGAGGAGGCAATCCGAAACAATGTCGATATATTTCTACATATTCTTCATCGTCTAAATTGATGAAAATAATCTTTCCTTCAATTACCCTCACTTGTGTTCCATATTTTTGTTGCAAGTTTTTATTGACTTGTATTCTGTCGTATAGATAGGCAACATTGTTAGGATGTGTATTATAATTATCAAAAGCTTCCAATAAATATTGATAGCATTTCTCTTGGAATGTCACATAATCATCCGCATGTTGAGCAATAGTCCATGCCGCATTATCACCTTCAGTGCCTATGAGGTCATAGCCAATCCATCTTTGATAGACATCCAACATCGAATCCAAATAAAGCATATTGATACTGTCAATAAATCTCATACTTGAAAGAGTTTCTGCAAACATTTCATCTGTAGTATCTCCAAATCTTTTTTGTCGGATATTTTGGTCTATATCCCTTCTTTCTAAAAACGCTTGTTGCAATTCAGGATTGAAGTTTCTCATAAAGCCTCTACGATTGGAATCCAACCAATGGACAAACAGTTGAAAATCGGGATGCTCTTGCAGACATTTGAGATAAGTATCGGTTTCTAAACTTTGACCGTCAAAAGAATAATAAAAACCTCTTTGTAAAGCCTCCCTAAAAGAAGAAACAGCAGAATTTGTATTGCCCAAATAACAATAACATATTGCTGTTCTGTAGAAATTATCTCTATTATCTCGAATAAGATTGCTTTCTTTGTATTTTGCAATGGCTTGTTCACATTGACCAATTCTCATAAGACTATCTGCTTCCCATTTCGCAAAACATTCATCCTGAGAAAAACAGGTCTGACTATACAATAACAAAGTAACAATACAAATCAATGAACTACGGAGATCGGATTTTATAAATGTTTTCATCTGTTTCTATTTTCTATTTTCTTTATTATCAACGTCATTGCGAGGAGCGAAGCGACGTGGCAACCGACGCAGCGAGTGAGCGCAGAGGCAAACTTGTTTGACTATGCCGAACCGCAAGGAGGAAGGCAAAGCCAATCCAGAGTACTCGTTAGTAATCTCCTTTGTACATCCTTTGTGTTTACGAGTTTTCTGGATTGCTTCTTCGCTGACGCTCATCGCAATGACGGGAGTGTTATTTGCGTCCGCAGGCAATTTTCAATTTTCAATTTTCAATTTTCAATTTTTTGTGGACACGTCTGTATATGTAGAATCCCAATAAAGCAAGAGCAACTCCAAAAATTCCCAAAGCATGAAAAGGATAAGCGACACATAATTTTGCTGTCTGATACACAATAAAAGACGCTATCCACGCAAGCGCTATACTGTAAAAGACAACAAACAATGCCCATTTCCATTTCGATTCCGTCTTTATGACTGCAATAGTCGCTATGCATGGAAAATAAATCAAAATAAATATCATCAGACTCAAGGCAACAGGAGGGTTGTAGGCATAATCTCCTGTATTATTTCTTTCTTCACGCAGACTCTGCTGTGTTCTTGATTCTTCTTCTTTGGTAACGTCGCCCTCGTCCGCAACAGGAACATTGTGCATGATAGCCAATGACGATACAACAACCTCTTTAGCCATCAGTCCCGACAGAACAGCTATGCAGATTTTCCAATTAAATCCCAAGGGTTTCATGACCGGTTCAATTGTTTTCCCGAGTCTGCCCAAATAGGAATTTCCTTTTTGAAGCGTATCTATTGTATAGTTGAGCTGCGAAATCTCCCGCTCTTTGGCAGACTTTATCGAACGAAAATAAGATATGTAACGATCGTTATGCTGAAGAAAAGAGATTCCAAGGTTATTGTCCGACTCATAGATTTGCATCCTTTGTTGATGCAGACGACTTATTTGAGCATCGCAAAGCCGGATTTCCTGTTGCAGACTGTCTGCTTTGAGATGATAGACGTTAGTCGCCGCTTCATTTCGAGGGAAATAACTAAACAGCCAAATAAGCGCGCATCCCAAGAGAACCCAAGTGAATATTTTCTTACAAAACTCTCCGACTTTTTTGATTGTATGTTTCCATAAACTGCCCGCCGCAGGCATCCGATAAGGAGGAAGTTCCATCACATAAGGTGTTTCTTCCTTTTTAAAGAGAAATTTTCTAAAGACTTTCGCCATCAGCAAAGCCAGAACAAATCCGGTAAGATACATGGCGGCAACGACGAGAAACCAGATACGCGGGAAAAAAGCGCCGGCAAGTAGAACATAAATCGGAATACGCGCAGTGCAGGGAATCAGAGGATTAATAAGCATGGTTATCATACGGCTGCTTTTATTTTCGATGCTGCGGGTAGCCAGAATGGCAGGCACATTGCAACCCGTTCCCATCAGCAATGGAATACAGGAACGCCCGTGTAAGCCGAATTTGTGCATTATTTTGTCTAAGATAAAGACAACCCGCGCCATGTAACCGCTCAATTCCAAGAGGACAATAAAGAAAAAAAGCAGGAAAATCTGAGGAACAAAAACAATTACAGACTTTAATCCCTCAACAACTCCGTCTATCAAGAAATCTTTAA
>JAISRU010000103.1 GCA_031273515.1 Bacteroidales bacterium
GTGCCGCATGAATCACAAAATACTGTTTCATGTCAATCAGTTGTTTTACTCCCTGTAAGCGGGTCGATGCCTCTATCATGTAATGTTCTGCCTTGTTACAAGGTCCTGCTACGTTAAAATATCGCATAATTCATTCTGATTTTATATGTTTGTAATTTTCATGCAAAGATACAATAATTAATTGAGAATTGAAAATTGAAAATTGAAAATGGCGCAAAACGACGATTATTGTCTTCTCCTTGCCTTCGCTTTTGTCTGAACTCTGATTTATCTGATTGGCTTTGCCTTTCTCCTTCTTGCTCGGCAGAAGCAAACAAGTTTGCCTCTGCTCTCGCTTCGTGCGTCGATTAACTGATTGACATGATTATTGAATTGAGAATCTACTGGGAAATTGAAAAGTACATCTGGAAAATTGAAAAGTACATCAGGAAATTGAAAAGTACATCAGGGAAATTGAAAAGTACATCTGGGACATTGAAAAGTACATTAGGGAAATTGAAAAGTACATCTGGGAAATTAAAAATGAAAACACCGTTCAGACAATAATCTTCGCTTTGCGCTCTTGTTCACTTGTCCACTAATAAAAGACAAAAGCTGAACTTGTCTGATGTTACAGTAAAATAACGACAATATTAAGTTTTCATTAATTTAGACATTCGCCTGCAAAATATATCTCCGAAAATTATTCCTTTGCAAAAAGTTTTTTTACATGAATATATTGAATATTATCTCTTTTAGTGTACAGATTATCGGCTCTTTGGCTTTGTTCCTCTTCGGAATGAAATACATGAGTGAAGCTATTCAACACATGGCTGGTAGCGGACTCCGTAATATTCTCGCAACATTTACCGCTAATCGCTTTAAGGCTGTCTTGACAGGAGCGTTTATCACTTCAGCTGTGCAATCGTCCTCTGCGACAACAGTTATGGTTGTCAGTTTTGTGAATGCAGGCGTTCTGAGTTTGGTCAATGCAATAGGCGTCATCATGGGCGCTAATATCGGAACGACGGTCACCGCTTGGCTCATTACCCTCTTCGGAATCAAATACGATATTTCAACACTGTCGATCCCCCTTATTGGCGTGGGATTTGTCTGCATGATGCTCAAAGGTAAACAAGTCAGACATGTCGGCGAATTTCTGGTCGGTTTCGGATTGCTTTTCCTCGGACTTACTTCCCTGAAAGAAAGTATAGACAATCTGGATCTGGCAAATAATTCTCATTTTATTTCCTTCATTACGGGATTTGTGAGCAATTCGGGAAGTATCGGATTTGGCAGTATCTCCCTGTTTGTCTTGATAGGCACGTTGCTGACCGTCGTTCTGCAATCGTCGAGCGCGACAATGGCGCTGACGATTATTCTATGCAGTCAGGGGGCTATTCCGTTTGAAATAGCAGTCGCTTTAGTTCTGGGAGAAAATATCGGGACTACCATCACCGCTAATCTGGCTGCCGCAATCGGTAATGTTTCTGCCAAACGATCCGCTCGTTCTCATCTGATATTTAATTTGCTCGGCGTTATCTGGGTATTGCTCATATTCCGATTTTTTCTTTCGGGCATCAATCAACTGACAATTTTCTTCGACGGTCATTCTCCTTATCTGACCTCTGCCGCTATTCCGATTGCCTTGTCCTTGTTTCATACGGCATTCAATGTATTGAATACTTCCATGCTTGTCTGGTTTATTCCGCAAATAGAATATCTTACAAAATTCATGGTCAAAACGAAATCAACCGACGACGACGAAATCTTCAAATTGGAATATATCGATTCGGGCTTTATGAAAGTCGACGAAATCGCTATTGAATCGGCAAAAAAAGAAATACAGGTTTTTGCCAAACGCATCGAAAAAATGTTTGAATTTATTCCTGTCCTGTTAGACCTCAAAGAAGCGAAAGAATATACAGCCCTCTTGAAGCGTATCGAACATTACGAAAATGTTTCCGACCGTATGGAAATAGAAATCGCCAACTATCTGACCAAAGTTTCCAGCGACAGACTGTCTGCCGAAACATCCTGCCGCGTACAGGGTATGCTGAGGATTGTCGATAATTTAGAAAGCATCGCTGACCAGAATTATCAACTTGCCAAATTGATCGACACAAAAAACGAACAAAAGATATGGTTCACTCCCGACATGCGTCAAAATATCAACGCCATGTTTGGATTAGTGCGGGAAGCAATCAAGATCATGGAAGAAAATCTAAATGCGCATTACAAGACAGTGGAAATAGGTGATGCCCTCCAGATGGAAAATACGATCAACCGCTATCGGGATAAACTGAGGGACAAACATCTTGAAGATCTGAATAAAAACATCTATCCATATCAGACGGGGATTGCCTATAGCGGCATGTATGCCCTCTTGGAAAAAATCGGCGACCATATTATCAATGTATCGGAAGCCATCGTGAATGCCAAATACACCAAAGACGACAGTCTAACCGCCCCTGTCCGAATAGAAGAACTTACAGACGATGATCAATAAAGAATTGAAATCCATAGGCGTATTTTGCGGATCATGCATGGGGACGCATCCTGTCTATGCACAAAAAGCCGGAGAATTGGGAACATTGATAGCCTCTCAAAACATGCGACTTGTCTACGGCGGAGGGGCTGTCGGATTGATGTCTACGCTTGCCGATGCAGTATTGGAAGGTCGGGGAACAGTAATCGGCGTACTGCCCCATTTCTTAGACAAAAAGGAAATTGCCCACAGTCATATTACGGAAATGCTTAGGGTGAACTCCATGAGCGAACGAAAAGACAAAATAATCGAATTGTCAGATGCTTTTATCGCTCTTGCCGGCGGATACGGAACCTGCGACGAACTGTTTGAGGTCTTGGTCGGATTACAGTTAGGACTTCACCGCAAACCAATCGGGATTTTGAATACCAATGGGTTTTATGATCCGCTTTTTCAACAGCTGAGCCGCATGAAGGACGAGGGTTTCTTAAATAAAAATCATCACCAAATGCTTGT
>JAISRU010000281.1 GCA_031273515.1 Bacteroidales bacterium
AGTTCAGCATTTGTAGCGAGTGTAAAAAAATTTAGCCAAGACAGGTACAGCGAGCGGCTTTTTTTGCTTACTTTTTTCAGCTGCAGGAAAAAAGTAAGAGGAAACAAAGACGTTTAGTACCCATGTCCAACATTGATGTAATTTTTGGCAGAATATTCAACTACTTTTTTGGTTACGGCTTGTCCGGCTTAGGAACAATATGTTGATAACCGCACATTCCGTCCCTGACAGGACGGCACAAGAGAAATGTTGTGATGTTTTCTACCAATATTTTGTCCCTAACGGGACAGAATTGTGGCTACGGTTAATAAAATTCCATCCCTGCGGGATTTTTCACGTTTGCGACAATTTGAAATGCACCCATTGCACCGTCCGAATGGCATGAATAAAAATTCTCAATTATTTTGTGTACTTTTGCAGAGGTTCAGTATGAGGTTGAATATAAGTCGTTAATCTTAAAACGGGAGATTGTTCTTGAAGACAAAAGAAGAAATAAAACAAATTGCAAAACAATGTATTAGACAGGAAGCAGAAGCCGTCGCGACGCTGCTCGAATATGTAGACGATAGCTTTGTCGCCTGTGTGGAAGAACTATATCGTAACGAAAAAGGACGAGTCATTGTGTGCGGAATAGGAAAAAGCGCCAATATAGCGCAAAAACTTGTCGCGACATTTAACTCGACCGGTACTCCTGCCGTCTTTATGCACGCTGCGGATGCTATACATGGCGATCTGGGGATTATTCAAAAACACGATATCGTTATTTGTATTTCCAAAAGCGGAAATACGCCGGAAATCAGTCTGCTTGTTCCCATGATTAAAATGCTGGGAAGCAAGATAATTGCGCTCGTCGGAAACACAAATTCCTATCTGGCAAAAAATGCGGATTATATACTGAACTGTACCGTGAATAAAGAAGCCTGTCCTAATAATCTGGCTCCAACGGCAAGTTCAACGGCTCAACTTGTATTGGGAGATGCTGTCGCTGTCTGTCTGATTGCCATGAGAGGATTTTCGGCGAATGATTTTGCACGAATTCACCCCGGCGGAGTCTTGGGAAAACAACTCTATCTGAAAGTAGAACAACTGTGTAAAGAAAATGAAATCCCGCAGGTAACTCCCGACGCCGACCTGAATACAATCATCTATGAAATATCGTCCAAACGCTTGGGGATTACGGCTGTTATCGACAAAGGAAGCATTGCAGGTATCATCACCGACGGCGATTTGCGACGAATGTTGGGAAAAAATATACATCCTCAAGGAATAAAAGCAACAGATATTATGACGAAAAATCCGAAAATGATAGATATAAACCAATTGGCTGTTACCGCCTTGGAAATGATGAGAAACAATAATATAACCAGTATTTTAGTTACGGAAAACGGAAACTATGCCGGCGTAATTCATCTGCATGATCTGCTCAAGGAAGGAATTATTTAATATGAAATCTAAACTTGCTGACAACTATTTTGCAATAAAATGCGTCTATGTTTTAAAAGACAATATAAACATGAACATAAATAAGTTTTTAATTTTTGGTCTGGGTATTATTCTACTGCATGGAAATACCGATATCTCTGCTCAGAAAAGGACAGAAAAACCTCCAAAACAGGGATATGAAATAAAATTCGTATTGAAAGGATTGCAGGATACAATGCTGTATTTTGCAAACTATTACGCCGATAAAACATATATGTATGATACTTTGTATTTATCGCCCAAAGCGCCTTATACGTTTATCTCCCGAAAAGACACCTTACTGCCGCGCGGGATCTATGTCCTTGCCGGACAAAACAAAACAAAATACATGGATATCGTTATCGATTCTTCCTTTTCTTTCACGGTCGAAGCAAACAATCTTGATCCTGAAATGCCTGACTTCCCAAGTAATCTGCGGTTTATCAATTCTCCTGAAAACGAAACGGCTAACGACTTCTTTCTGACAATGTCGAACTATCAGCGAAGGATTATCTCTCTGAATGAGAATGTCAAAACAGAAGAAACATCCCAAACGCCGGATACGGCATTAATAGAAGAATACAAAACAATCCGTAAACAGTGTCAGGACAGTATGCGGACGTATATGCGTGAATTTGTGGACGTCAATCGTCATACGCTGTTCGGAAAAGCGCAGTTGCTGATTCGAGATGTGGAAATACCCGAACCTCCCCGTAACGAAGACGGGTCTTTGGTCGATTCCGGTTTTGCCTATTCGTATTACATCAATCATTACTGGGACAATACCGATTTCTCTGAACCCGCCCTGATTGCTACTCCCGTATTTTATCCCAAACTGAAAACTTACTTCGACGACGTTGTTCCGCCTCTGGTAGACAGTATTATAAAATATGTCGATCTGCTCTTAGCCAAAGTAAAAGATACGCCCGAACTGTTCAAATATGTTGTCTGGTTTATTACCAATAAATACGAACGAAGTCAGTACGTGGCTCACGACGCTGTTTTTGTTCACATGGTGGAGAATTATTATGCTAAAGGCTTCTGTCCGTGGACAGACGAAGCTATACTGGAACGCATGATAAACAGGGCAAAGCAGTTAAGTCCTGTTTTAATCGGGAAAAAAGCCCCTGAACTCTATATGGCAGATACCAACGGACGTTACCGTTCAAACTACGAGTCGCCCCGAAAATATACAATTATGTGGTTCTGGGACGTAAGCTGCGGACATTGTAAAACGGCAGGTCCCGTACTGGTCGAATTTTACAATCGGGCAAAAGACAGTCTGGACTTTGAAATATATGCCATCTGCATCACCAAAGAAAAAGAAAAATGGAAGCAAGCTATTCGAGAACGGGAGTTTCCATGGATCAATGTAGGCGGAGATACGGCAAATATCGATTACAGGCAAGTATACGACGTCCCTACAACACCGATCATTTTTGTGTTGGACAAAGAGAAAAAAATCATCGTGAAGAAAATCGGAGTAAATGAACTTGAAACTTTCATTCGAGATTACGATAAAGGCAGAATCAGGTATTAAAGCTATGGAAAACGTATTTTATAATAAAATCAATAAACGATGAACCTGAATAAAATTTATACTGCATGTTTTCTTTCTTTATTTGTGCTGTTGTCTTTGGGTGCAACGGCTCAAAAGAAAGAGAAAAAAGAGAAAAAAGAGAAAAAAGCTGTGTCCGAGATTAAAATGATTTTTCCCGGATTAGAGGATACCGTATTGTATCTGGCAAGTTATTATGCGGATATGAATTTGGTATATGATACCTTATATCCTTTGCCTCACGATCCTTCTGTGTTTGTTTCCCGCAAAGATACTTTGATCCCTCGCGGGATTTATCTGTTGGGAAATCAGAATAAAGTGAAACTGATGGATATTGTTGTCGATAGTTCCCACTCTTTTACCATCGAAACAAACAAACTAAATCCTGCAAAGCCCGACATCCCGTCAAATGTGAGGTTTGTCAATTCTCCTGAGAACGAAACGGCAAATACCTTTTTTCTGACAATGTCGTCCTTTCAACGAAAGATTTTTGGTCTGAATAACAGTCTTAAAACAGAAGAGTCGTCCCAGACGCCGGATATGGCATTGATAGAACAATACAAAACAAACCGCAGACTCTGTCAGGACAGTATGCGGATGTATATGCGTGATTTTGCAGATGAAAATCGTCATACTCTGTTCGGGAAAGCACAGTTGTTGATGCATGAGGTGGAAATACCCGAACCTCCCCGTCGTGAAGACGGGTCTTTGGTCGATTCTAATTTTGCCTATTATTATTACATCAATCACTACTGGGACAATGCCGATTTGACAGATCCCGCCCTGATTGCTACCCCCGTGTTCTACCCCAGACTGACAAAGTATTTTGAAGACGTCGTTCCTCCTTTGGTAGACAGCATTACGAAATATGCCGATTTGCTCTTAAACAAAGTGAAAGATACGCCCGAATTGTTTAAATACATTGTTTGGTATATTACCAATAAATACGAACGAAGTCAGTATGTGGCTCACGATGCCGTTTTTGTACACATGGTGGAGAATTATTATGGTAAAGGATTATGTCCGTGGACAGACGAAGCTGTTCTGGAACGCATGATAAACAGAGCAACACAGTTAAATCCTCTTTTAATCGGGAAAACAGCCCCCGAACTCTATATGATAGATACCAATGGACGTATTCGTTCAAACTACGAATCGCCCCGAAAATATACGGTGATGTGGTTCTGGGACGTCAACTGCGGAATCTGTAAAACCTCAAGTCCCAAACTGGTTGAGTTCTACAATCGGGCAAAAGACAGTCTGGACTTTGAAATATATGCTATCTGTATCACGCCGGATATGGAAAAATGGAAGCAGACTGTTCGAGAACGGGAGTTCCCATGGATCAATGTAGGCGGAAATCAGATGAATATCGATTACAGGATTGCCTACGACATAAGCTCCGCTCCTGTGATTTATGTGTTGGATAATGAAAAGAAAATCATCGCTAAAAAAATCAGTTCGGATGAACTTGAATCGGTACTGCGTAGCTACGACGAAGGCAGAGTCAGATATTAATAACCTTACCTTCGTGCAATAACGGGCAACGAAAATCGTAATGACAGTGGAAATAAAAGAAATAGAAAATATAAACAGATGAATAAATTAAATCGATGAAAGCAACTAAAATCGTTAAAATACTAAAAGACAAGGACGGAACAAATATCGGTAAACCGATTACGGTACAGGGATGGGTGCGCACCAAACGAGGCAATAACAATGTAACTTTTATTGCGGTAAACGACGGATCGATTGTGCATAACATTCAAATTGTTGCCGACAGCGGAAAATTTGATGAAGATACGCTTAAAAACGTTACAACAGGAGCTTGCATTTCGGTAACGGGACTCTTGGTGCAGTCTATGGGCAGAGGACAAAGCGTTGAAATACAAGCCGACAAAATTGACGTATTAGGATTGTCCGATCCTGAAACATTTCCTTTGCAAAAGAAAGGACACAGCATGGAATTTTTGCGCAGTATAGCTCATTTGCGTCCTCGTACAAACTATTTCGGATGCGTGCTGCGTTTACGGCATGGTATGTCTTTCGCTATTCATAAATACTTCAACGACAAAGGATTTTTTTATCTGCATACGCCCATTATCACTGCCGCCGATGCGGAAGGAGCAGGAGAGATGTTTCGTGTTACAACGCTGAATATGGAAGATGTTCCTCGAACAAAAGACGGTAAAGTGGATTATGCGGAAGATTTTTTCGGGAAACCAACCAATCTGACCGTGTCCGGACAGCTCAACGGCGAAATGGGGGCAATGGCTTTGGGTAATATCTATACGTTCGGACCAACATTTCGTGCCGAGAACTCGAATACGCCCCGACATCTTGCCGAATTTTGGATGATTGAACCGGAAATGGCTTTCTGCGATCTGGAAGACGCCATGTGTATTGCGGAAGATTTCATCAAATACTGTATTCGATATGCGTTGGAAAACAATCGGGATGATTTGCAGTTTTTGAACGATTTTATAGATAAGGAACTTATTCAACGTCTGACGTCCATTGTTGACGCCGATTTTATTCGCTTGACGTACACTGAAGCTATTTCGATTTTGATTGCGTCGGGACATAAATTTGAGTTCAAAGTGGAATGGGGCGCAGACTTGCAGGCAGAACATGAACGCTATTTGGTGGAACAGCATTTTAAAAGACCTGTTATTTTGATTGACTATCCCAAAGACATCAAAGCCTTTTATATGAAACAAAACGACGACGGGAAAACAGTCAGAGCGATGGATATTCTTTTGCCGAAAATCGGGGAACTGATTGGAGGATCGCAACGGGAAGAAAATCTGGAAAAGCTGCTTCATGCCATAGAAGTTCGGAATATGTCGAAAGAAGAATTGCGTTATTATATAGATACCCGTCGTTTTGGGACAGCCGTACACAGCGGATTTGGTTTGGGGTTTGAGCGTCTTCTGCTTTTCATCACCGGAATGACCAATATCAGGGATGTAATTCCTTTTCCAAGAACGCCGCAAAATGCTGAATTTTAAAATACAATGAACAAAAATTTCTTTTGTTATAGTCATTGTAGTCAAGTCGGAAAGAGAGTCGGACAGTTTATGGTTGTTTGTGTTCTTTTTTCCATGCTTTGTTTTGCCTGTGAGAGAGAGGTCTATATGCCGAAGCCCAGAGGTTATTTCCGCATCGACATACAGGATACCACTTATCAGGAACTCAAAGGAACGTATCCTTATGCGTTTGAATATTCTCACAAAGCCTTTGTCGATCCGTTGGAAAACAGAGAGCAGTACTGGATAAATCTGATCTATCCCGAATTGGATGCGGTCTTGTTTATTACATACAAAGACGTCGGCAATACGACTTTAGACGATTTAATCAACGACGCCCGTACCATGGCATTAAAACAAATAGTCAAAGCCGACGACATTATCGAGTCCTATATATTAGATTCAGCGAGCAATTTATACGGAAGAATATATGAAACTGTCGGAAATGATGCGGCTTGTCCTTTTCAGTTTTGGGTAACGGACAGGGAAGATCATTTTCTTCGGGGATCATTGTATCTAAATCATGTTCCTCAGAACGATTCTCTTGCTCCCGTGATAAACTATCTAAAAAAAGACATGCTGCATCTTATTCGGACGTTTAAATGGAATGAGGTTGACATCATTATTGAATATCCTCCTACTGCCAGTTTGCATATTTGCGGATAGGTTCTGAGTCTTCGAAAACGCTTTCTCACGTTTGCGGAGGAGGTTCCGAGCCTTCGGAGATGCTTTCGCACGTCCGCGGAAGTCGTTCCGAGCCTTCGGAGATGCTTTCGCACGTCTGCGAAAGTCGTTCCGAGCCTTTGGAGATGCTTTCGCACGTTTGCGGAAGTCGTTCCGAGCCTTCGGAGTCCCTTTCGTACGTTTGCGGAGGTCGTTTCAAGCCTGCGAAGTCCCTTTCGCACGTTTGCGGAAGTCGTTCCGAGCCTTTGTAGATGCTTTCGCACGTCTGCGGAGGTCGTTCCGAGCCTTCGGAGACCCTTTCTCTCCTACGAGGAGGTAATTTCAATTCTTTGAAGTCTTGAGCTCCAGTGTTGCTGCTATCTCTTGTCGTTGTTTTTTATTGTTCGACAGAACAAAGAAAGCACTCTGTTATTTGGGAATGTCCTTCAATAATTCTGTTAGCTCTTTAATCGGTTAAGGGTTCCTTATTCGATTTATCGTATATAGTGCTTGTCCGAAAACTCTTGTTCTCAAAAAAAGCAATGTATAGCTAATTGATATAGAGATATTTCACAAATATTATATGACGAATTTTTATCCCGAATCTTTTGCACATATATTCGAATCTTTGAATGATTTGACTTCTTTGAGTGAACTTTATAATACTAACGATTGCAAAGTACGTATTTTACATGTACTTCTAAAATTCTGACGGAAGATTATTCGTTTTTATTTATGCTTATATACATTTGTATAATAGATTGTTATGAGTTTTCGGGCAGACACTAATTAGTCCGGCGGAAGTAGTTTGAGAATGCTGCATAGATTGGTTAACCATTTTACTATAGCGTTTGTTAAGACGTTTGTCTCCAAAATAATTATATTCCATTGCACAAAGTTAATATCTTTTTTAACAAAATACATTTGAAAAAATTGTGTAGATACTATTGCAACATGGAGAGGGGCAGGGGGTGAGGAATAAGAGGGGTTGGGGTGAGGAAAAGCGTCCGAATGGCACAATCAATTTTCAATTAAATAATTGACGATACTTCCTTTTATCAGTACCGGGACGACCGAACAGGTATCCACTTTGAAGCAATAGGAGACGCTTTCGCCCATACCCAGATCGAACAGTCGTTTGTAATGTTCCGAACGGGAGATATAGTCGATGATGTTGTCTTTTGCGTTTTTCCATAATTCTATAGCAGCGATAACACTGTCATCGTCGGAGGAAAAATGGGTGTTTTCTGTCAGTTGTTCGCAAACGGCTCCTGCGAACAGTACGTCTTCCAATGAAAAGCGGGACTTCCATCCCGCACAAACAATAACGACATCCTTGTTCCATTCTTTCAAGCTATTACAAAGCGCTGACATATTGGCAAACGATCCTATGACTGTCTTCTCTGCTTCGGACGCTACTGATAAAGCGCGCGTTCCGTTTGTGGTACAGATAGCCATAGCCGCATTTTTCACGGATGCGTTCAGAATTTGAAGCGGAGAATTGCCGAAATCGGCAAAATCGGCAGGAAGTCCGTCCCGTTCCGAAATGATCAGATATCCGTTTTTCTTCAATTCGGACAATTTGCTCATATCCGTTATCGGGATCAGTTTTTGCACTCCCTGTTCGATAGCGACAATAATTGTAGAACTTGCACGCAATACATCTACTACCAATGCAATATGATTATTTCCCTGTGTTTTTCTGCACGCATATAAATCGGGCGACAGACATACTTCTACCGAACTCATACTATTCAAAGAAATGTTTTACACGTTGAAAGAAACTGGAGTGTTTGGACGGGTTCGGTTTGAAATTCTCTGACTTTGCAAGTTTCTCGATCATGGCTTTTTCTTCTTTATCCAAGGATTTCGGCACCCAGACATTGATATTGACTATCAAATCGCCTTTACCGTATCCGTGAAAATCGGGCAGACCTTTTCCATTGAGCCGCAACAGGGTAGAAGGTTGCGTTCCGGGAGCAATTTTAACCTTTGCTTTTCCTTCCAGAACAGGAATTTCTATCGTATCTCCCAAAGCTGCCTGAGAGAAAGAAATATAATGTTCCAGATACAGATTGTTTTCATTGCGTTCAAAGACAGGGTGTTTTTCTTCCTGAATCAATATCAGCAAGTCTCCGTTTTCACCGTTGTTGGGAGCAGCATTTCCTTTACCGCGCATGGCGAACTGCATTCCGTCGCTAATTCCTGCCGGTATTCTGATAGAGCTGACTTCTTCGCCTTTAACGATGCCGTTGCCGGCACATTGCGGACATTTATCCGTTATGATTTTCCCCGATCCATGACAAACCGAACATTCCGACTGCACCTGCATGTGTCCGAAGATGGATTGTTGGGTACGAACCGTGTATCCCTGACCATGGCAGGAGGTGCATGTTTTGACGGAGTCTGCATCTTTAGCCCCCGAACCATGACAAGTTGAACACTTGACAAACTTCTGGACTTTGATGTTCTTTTCTACGCCTTTAGCGATTTCTTCCAACGTAAGTTTTACCTTGATACGAATATTGGTTCCTTTTTGGACGCTGTGTCCCGAACGTCCAGAGAAACCTCCTCCGCCGAACCCAAAACCTTCAAAGATACTGCCAAATTGACTGAATATGTCATTCATATCCATGCCGCCATAGGATTGTCCTCTAACGCCGTCGTATCCGAAGCGGTCGTATCGGGAGCGTTTTTCTTCGTTGCCCAATACTTCGTAGGCTTCAGCGGCTTCCTTGAATTTTTCTTCTGCTTCTTTGTTGCCCGGATTTCTGTCGGGATGATATTGCAGGGCTTGTTTCCGATAGGCTTTTTTTATTTCGTCGTTGCTTGCCTTTTTGTCAACGCCCAGTACTTCATAATAATCTCGTTTCCCCATAAACTGATCTCTTATTGATATATAATTACTTTTGAAAACCGAATCACTTTAGCGTTCAGCATGTATCCTTTTTCCACTTCTTCCACTATTTTTCCTTTATCTTCTTCCGTTGTTGCCGGAATAATACTTATTGCTTCATGATAATCGGTATCGAATCGCGCCTCTTTTGTATCGATAACATTCAATCCTTTTTGTTTTAATATGGTATTCATTTTTTGGAAGATAAGAACTTGTCCTTCTTTGATGGCATTCGGATCGGCGTTCGGATCTTCGTTGTATTTCAGGGCGCGTTCCATATCGTCTATAACGGATAAGAAACTGACAATTAACGATTCCGAAGCATGTTGAATGATATCCGTTTTTTCTTTCTGTGTACGTTTGCGATAATTGTCAAATTCCGAATACAGACGCAGAAATTTATCCTGCAGTTCTGCATTTTCGGTTTGCAAACGATTTAGTTCTTCTTCGGGAAGATCAACCGAAGTCGATTGTTT
>JAISRU010000033.1 GCA_031273515.1 Bacteroidales bacterium
AAATCAATCAATTCTGTGTGATGCTCGGCAATCATTTTTTTGTTTGCACTCACCACATGTTTGCCTTTTTGCAACGCTTTTTTGGTGATTTGAAACGCTGCGTCGGCGTCGTTAATCAATTCCACCACCACGTCAATTTCATCATCTTCCAATATATTGTCTGCATGGGTACTGAACAATTCCGCAGGTGCGTTGCGCTGTTTATACGGATGTTTGATGACGATTTTCTTGATGTTTGATTTCAGTTGTGATTTCTGACTAAGAACCTGATAAATTCCTTCGCCCACTACGCCAAATCCGAAAAGTCCTATATTTAGTTGTTTCATCTGTTTATATTTTCTCTTTTATTTATAGCCAATACCTGACAAAACGCAATATAATCATCCTCTTGTGTCTGAATTATCTTTTTGTTATGGATGTTTCAATTTTGATAAAGCGGTTTCGAGGTCATGAATTAAATCTTCCGCATCTTCGATTCCCACCGAAAGACGGATTAATGAATCCTGAACACCTGAACTTAAACGTTTTTCACGAGGAATGGAAGCGTGCGTCATCTGTGCAGGATGACAAATCAGACTTTTTACACCACCCAGACTTTCTGCCAATTTGAAGTATTTGGTAGATGTAACGAATTGACTCGCCGCATCCACAGTATCTTCTTTCAAACTGAATGAAATCATACCGCCGAAAATTCCGTTTTGTTGTCTTTTTGCGACTTCGTGGTTTTTGTGTCCGACAAGTCCGGGATAATAAACCTTGTCGATTTCAGATTTGGCAGTCAGGTATTGTGCGATTTTCCACGCGCTTTCGCTCTGTCTTTTCACTCTCAATTCGATAGTTTCTATCCCTCGAATAGTAAGAAAACAATCCCATGGACCTAAAATTCCGCCGCTTGCGTTTTGAATGAATTTGATTTTTTCGGAAAGTTCCTTTGTCTTTGTAACCACCAATCCTGCAAGCAAGTCGGAATGTCCGCCGATGTATTTGGTTGCGCTGTGGATGATGATGTCTGCACCCAATGTAAATGGCTGTTGCGCTATCGGACTTGCAAAAGTATTGTCCACCACCACAAGCGATCCGAATGGTTGGGCAATCGCTGCAATTTTCTGAATGTCGGAAACTTTTAGCGTCGGATTGGTAGGTGATTCAATCCAAATCAATTTAGTTTTGTCGTTGAGATAGTCTGAAATGTTTTCAGCATCAGTCGTATCTACATAATGGATTTTAATACCTAATTTTTGGTAAACGTGCGTGAACAGTCTGTATGCTCCGCCGTAAATGTCATCTACGGCAATAATTTCGTCGCCTGTCGAAAGCAGTTTGACTACCGCATCTATCGCAGCCAAGCCTGTTGCAAAGGCAAATGCGCCGTGTCCGTTTTCCAATTGCGCAACGATGTTTTCCAAGGCTGTGCGAGTAGGATTGTTAGTACGTGCATAGTCATACCCTTTGTGTACCCCCGGCGCTTGCTGCACGAAAGTAGAAGTCTGGTAAACCGGAACCGCAATTGCGCCTGTCAATTCGTCAACCGGTATGGAATGGATGATGTCTGTAATTCTGCTCATCTGTTTTTACATTTTAAAGATTTGTAACTGTGTTCTGTCTGTATAAATTCTTTATTTCGCATCACTGACTGCCAGATTATAGGTGTCCTGAGCGATAACAAGTTCTTCGTTGGTTGTAACGGAAAGGACTTTTACCTTGCTTCCCTGTTTTGAAATAATTCCGTCTTCTCCTGCAAAGCGTTCATTGGCGACGGGGTCTAATTCGACGCCAAGAAAGTCCATATTTTCGAAAATAGCTTCCCGCATAAACCACGCATTTTCGCCGATTCCGCCTGTCATTGCGATAATATCCACTCCATTCATGGCAGCAATATAAGCGCCGATGTATTTTTTTACCCGATAAGCGAACATATCAAAGGCATATCTGCAACGTTCATCTCCGGCGTCTTTTCCTGCGCGGATGTCCCTCATGTCGGATTTTCCTCCTGAAATTCCCTGCAAACCTGATTTCTTATTTACAAGGTCGCTCATTGACTTGTAATTCAAGTTTTCTTTTTCTGCAATGTACATCAGTACGCCAAGGTCAAGGTCGCCCGACCGTGTCCCCATTATCAAGCCTTCAACGGGGGTAAATCCCATCGACGTATCTACCGATTTGCCGCAGTCCACCGCACAAATGGACGCCCCGTTGCCCAGATGACAAACGATAATCTTTTTTTGCGTCCAATCTTCTCCCAGCATGTTTGCCGCTTTGGGAGCTACATATTTGTGACTTGTTCCGTGAAAACCGTAACGACGAATTTTCATATTGGTATAATATTCGTAGGGAATTGCATACAAATAGGCGTGGGGTTGCATGGTTTGATGAAAAGACGTATCGAATACGCCAACCTGTTTTACTTTTGGCAACAGACGTTTCATTACGCGCAACCCCATGAGGCTGCCCGGATTATGCAACGGAGCAATTGCGCATAATTGTTCAATCCATTCCAATTCCTGATCTCCGATAACAGCGCTTTGAGAAAAATATTCTCCTCCGTGAGCGACGCGGTGTCCACATGCTCCGATTTCACTGATATCGGTTATCACTCCATAGGTTTTATCCGTAAGCATTTGGAGTATTCGGTTAATTCCTTCTTCATGATTGGGAACAGGCGTTTGCAGATAATATTTTTCTTTATCTTTTGCCCGATGAGTAAATTCTCCCATATCCAATCCGATACGTTCCACCAATCCTTTTGCCATTACTTCGGCATTGTTCTCCATGTCAATCAACTGATACTTAATAGAAGAACTCCCACAATTCAAAACTAATATTTTCATCCTTTTGATTTATTCTAAATGTATTGTTTACTAAAATTTAGTTGAAATAATAATTTGCAAAGGTACAAAATTTAATTGAGAATTGAGAATTGAAACACCCATGACAAAAGATAAATTTGGACACACAAAAGACAGCCGTCGTTGCGAGTTCCCACCCTGCCGCCGGGACGTCAGGGAAAAAAGGGTTAATTCTTTTTTTGAGGCGCTATGAAAATAAATAGAACCTTTACATAAAGCAGAATCGGAAATAAATGCAACGCTGTGTAAAATGTTGACACCTGCAAACATGTTGGAGAATTTTGAAGTATTGTCATCGCAGGAAAAAAATTATCTGCGCAATAAGTTTTCAACGGCTGCGCAGAAAAAATAATTCACTGCGCAGCCATTTTTGACCGATTACCTTCACTTTGGTAAACTTCGCTGTTCCAAGCATTTCCTTTAATTTGCTGCAGGGTAAATATTACGTCCACTTTCTTTACTGATGATGCCGTTACTTCCTCTGCGGTGTCTTTGCCCTCGCTGCTCAATGTGATGCGCACCAATTTGCAATTAAATAATCATGTTCATCTGTTAATCAGAGGAATCAGAGTTCAGGACAAAAATAAGAAAAAGGCGCAGGAGGTCATCGTTTTGTAAAACGCATGACCATCGCACGCCAATAAAAAGAAAGAAGTTTTTTCATATAGAATTTTGTCAGGGCTGTCTACTGTGTCGGTAGACCTTTTTCTTCATTTGTATGAACTGTAATTCCAATAATTAAATGGGGAACATAATACATGCCAAACTAAGATTTCAGCAATAAGGTTTTTTCATCTACATATTAAAATCTGTCATAATCACCTTGTCCTGCTTGTCTGTTTTGTTTGCTTTCTTTTTCAGTTTCAGAGAAATAAATTCTACTGCCAATACCAAAACAATGCCTGTAACAATGAAAAGTATAGCATAGAGTAAATGATTAATATTTCCTGTCAGTTGTTCATATTCTGCCGGAGATACATTCGTTTCGATTAAAGGTCTCACCATGTCGTGATTATCCGTATATGTACTTACCGTATGTTTCCATGGCCAGATTTTATTCAAAGACCCAAACATAAAACCTGCCAGAGAAGCAAGCGTTATCATCTTAAAATGTTTAAACAACCACGATAAAAGATTGGCAAAACTTACAATCCCGATAAAAGCGCCTGAAATAAAGAGCAGTAATATCGGGACGTCAACCGTTTTGATGGCATGCAGTAGAAAATAATATTGTCCGAGCAATACCAAAATGAAACTGCCCGAAATACCGGGAAGAATCATTGCACAGATAGCAATAACGCCGCATAAGAAAATATACCAGTACGCACTGTTCGTTCCCAGAGGCGCATTTTCGGGAGAGGTAATCACAAAAGAAACAATGGTGAATAAAGCAAAAGCAAGAATTGTTCTCCATTCCCATTTTACTCCCTTGCCTACCAAATAAGTGGAAGAAAGTACCAAGCCAAAGAAAAACGACCAGACTAAAATCGGATACGTATCCAATAACCACGTTATTAAATGAGCCAAGGTGAAGAAACTCGTAGCAATTCCCAGCACAAGGCAAAGCAAAAAAGAACCGTCAATGTTTCTCCAGAAAAGTCTGAATTTCCCTGTGAAGAGGAGTTTCAGGTTTGCAAAGCCAATACTTTTGATTGCCTGTATCAGTCGTTCGTAAATGCCTGTAATAAAAGCAATCGTCCCGCCTGATACACCCGGAACAACATCCGCTGCTCCCATTGCCATTCCTTTTAAATAAATTCCGATAAGATTTTTAATATACTTCATGTTTGATACTATTAATTAATATTTATGCGTCAATTCTCTGATGATGTCGATCACTTCGGGCAATTGTGTCGTTTGTTCGTCATAGTTCAAAAACAAATCTAAATTACCAGGGTCTGTTTGATAAGCAATCCGAAGATACATATTGCCATTGATATAATCTCCCGACAAAAAGCAGTAATTCGCCATGCGATATATCAATGATATCTTATTAAAAGGATGTATTGGTTTTTCCAGAGCTTTTCCAAGAATGAGACGAGCCTTGGTATAATCTTCCGCATCGGCATAGTACATCGAATACGAAAGCCATCCGTCAGGAAGGGATGGGAATTTTTCGATAGCCTGTTCATAAAACGAAATAGCTTCCTCATCTCTGTCGAGTTCAATCAAATAATCAGCCATCAGCAACAGGACTTCTATGGTAGGGGCATTTGTTTTTAGCGCTCTTGTCAGATAGTCGATAGCTTCTTCGTATTTGTTATCTGCTGCAAGTGTTACTGCCATTGCCGTCAATACCTCAACATTGTCAGGAACGGCGTCCAACGACAGACCGTAATAGTAGACCGCCATTTCAAATTCTCCCATTGCGCAATACACATCTGCTATATCATCATAAAAATCAGTTCGTTCCGGTGAAAGCGTCATCGCTTCGTGGAAACATTCCAACGACTTATCCCATTTTTCCCATAAAAAATAAACGTTTCCCAAAGAAAGAAGTAAATTGGACGATGTGTGTATTGCCACTGCATTTTCCAAAGCCGTTGCCGCTTTTGCGTATATGGAAAGAAGAATATAAACGTTTCCCAAATGCATCCACCCTCTGTGTGAAAAAGGGAAAATTTTTGCATAAGATTCAAAAAACAACAATGCCGCTTCCGGTTTAAACAGGAGATGAAAATACAAATCCTGAAGCAACCACGATTCCTGTTGAGGATCCAAGGTCAGCAATTTTTCACAGTAATAAATGAGATTGGGAATATCTTCTTTTTTGGCAAACAGAAAAATAAGTTCCCAATAGATACTTATTTTTTCGTCGTCTGTCTGAGCTATTTGTAATAAGTTTGAACACAAGGATCCGGCTTCGGACAAAGCATTCAGTTTGCGATATATCTGTATCAGGAAACAACCCTGTTCCATTCTTTCATAATCTGGTATACTGATGTTTTTCAGTTGCTTTACAGTTCTATCCGCAGACAATTCGCCGGTTAGATATCTGTAAAAAACATAAAACATCTTCAGCAAACAGGCTTGAGGATATTGACTGATACCTGCATGAATCACAGTCTCTGTCATTTTCTTATCGACGTCCGACAAAGAAAACGGCTCTTTATAAAACTGAGTATAATGAATAAACAAATTCACATAATCATCCGAGCTAAGGTAAATGGCATGATGATACTTAACCATATTCTCATAGCGTGAAATCAATTCATTCTCTTCTGTTTCTCCATATTCTTCCTCCGAAGAAAAAAAATCATCTATCATAATAAATACATTTTCCTTACAGCTGCAAAGATACATTATTTAATTGAGAATTGCCATGCGGACGAAGATTGTCTGAACTCTGATTTATATTTCGACAAGCTCAATATCCATCTGATTAAATGATAGACATGATTATTAGTAGACAAGTGAACAATTCTGCGGAAATCTGTGTTCATCTGTATAATCTGTGTCATCCGGTGCGCTAAAAATAATCATAGTCCATCATATAAATCACAGTTCAAGACAATAAGCGTCGCTTTGCGCTCTTGTCCACTTGTTTACTCGTCCACTAAAGGGTACAGAGGCGGCAAAACTAATGTTCATGCTATGAAAGATGCATTATTTTTTGTTTGTTTGGCGTATAATTCAAATTTTTTAGCTACTTTTGCAACATTGGACGTTGGAAAAATAAATACAGACAAAAATACTTCTGTTGCAATCAGACAAAAGGATTGTCGAAAAGAAGATTTATTTTTATCGGAAAAGAAAGAAAACAGACATTAAAACTAAACGAAATAGTAACTAAATTAAAATATAAAATTATGAAGTACAAAGTGGTAGCAAGAGGAAATCCGGGAAAACCCAAAGCCCCGAAAAAGCTGTATGCCAGTCCTGTAAATGAAGGCAAATACCTGATAGAAGACTTTGCCAGAAAAAATGGAGGACGTTCAGCGCTTACACGCTTGGAAATTATGAATGTGATCAATACCTTTTTGAGCGAGTTACCCACTCATCTCAAAAGCGGATATAGCGTCAGGTTGGGAGACTTCGGAACATTTCGTCTGAATCTTGTAAGTGATGGCGTAGAAGACAGCAAAAAATTCACAGTCGACAAAATTAAAGGTACAAGAGTGATTTTTACACCGGGGCTCGATCTCAAAGAAAGCCTGAAGAAAATACAATTGGAAGAGAAAAAGTAAGAACAAAGACGTTGTTTGCGGATCACAAAAACAAGACGCAAAGAACACAAATCCGTAATGTGTCCTTTGTGTCTTTGTATCCCGTTCTGCAATAAGTCGAACGGTTTTTTCTCGTTTCTTACCGTCGCAATCCTGATTTTGCAGTTCCGAAAATTTCATCTATCTTTGCCGTTCGCTAAATATAACAGGTATGTATAGACACAGATTAACAATTGGCGTCATGTTCTTTGCAGGCATAATATCGGGGATTGCCTGCATCCGTTCGCGTTCCGACCAAAATGAAATAGACGATCCTATTGATATTTATTCCGTTGCCAAAAAGGATACAATGGGGAAAAACATTGTTACCGTTTCGGGGAGAGACCCGATAGAAGTACGAAACAGAATAGCAGAGTATAAAATCCCCGAACTCTCATTTGAAGCCAAACGGAAAACATTTTATACAATCTTAGACACGCTCTATCGCTTAAATACTTCCACGGGTCAGAATATTTACAACACCATCGATTCCCTGAATTATTTAGCTATTCATTATCTAAAAAATATACTGACCGATAAAAAAAGTCTTGCTTATCCTTTGAAACATAAAATGCTCAAACGAGTTTCTTCTTACGACAAGATACTCAGCATTTATTCGTGGGAGGAAAATCTGGGCGTGAATATGCACACGCATATTTGTGTATTTCAGTATGTCGGCAAAAACGGAGAACCTCATTCCGTCTTCAATACCGACGACGATAATGATGAAGAATTTAATTTTTCGCACAGTCGGATCATGGCGCTCTACAAACTGTCTGCTCAGAGTGGTAATCCGTTGTATCTGGCGAATTTCACGGGCAACTACGGAAGTAAAAATTATTTCAAAGGATCTACCATTCTTGAAATCAGAGAGAATGAACTGTTTTTCGATTACGACGCCTTTGGTGGTGATACAAAATACTTCTTTATGAATTATACCGACGGAGAACTCCTAACGACATCCTTCTCGTACAAAACGCAGGAATTGAAATATACGTTCAAAATGCTGAATGTCGTTGTTGCTACGCGATTTATTTTCAACGGTCAGATTTTTGAAAGACAATTGGACTGATGAAAGATTTTAAAAAGTTGTTTTCTTTGCTTCAGCCTTGTCGATTCCAATTGACCGGCGTTGTCTTTTTAAATATTCTTTCTGTACTGTTTTCTGTCTTTTCCATTGCTCTATTAGCTCCTTTTCTTTCCCTGATATTCAATACGACGCCTTTGATAACAGAACAACCGGTCTTTCGTTTCGATTCGGAAAGCATCGTTTTCTATCTGAAATATCTTTTAAGTCGTATCATTGCATCGGAAGGAATGACGTCTGCTTTGCTCTTTTTAATCCTGATTATCTTCAGTTGTTTTCTGCTCAATAAAGTGTTTAATTATCTGGCAATATGGATCATGGCTTCTGTCCGAAGTCGTATTGTCCAAACATACAGAAATCAAATGTATGACAAATTACTGACATTGCCTTTGTCGTATTATTCCCGCAAAAAGAAAGGAGACATCATTTCCCGTGTGATTAATGACGTCCAGGATGTAGATGTTTCGATTTTACAATCCGTACAGCAGTTGTCTATCGACCCCTTGATGATGCTGTTTTATTTGTCGGCGCTTGCGTTTATCAATTTCAAACTGACCCTTTTTGTCTTGCTCTTGCTTCCTGTTTCTGGATTTATTATCAGCAGAGTACAGCGAAAACTCCGTACCGTATCCACCGCATTAAAAGAAAAACAGGGCGATATGATCTCTTCTTTGGAAGAAAGTATCTACGGACTTCGCGTGATTAAAGCCTTTCATGCCATCGACAGGGTTTATCAACAGTTTAAAGAGCATAATCAGGCTTACAATTATTTATATATTAAGATGTTCAGACGAAGAGATTTGTCTTCACCCATCGGGGAATTTCTTGGGACGATAACCGTAACAGGTATTCTTTTATACGGCAGTCTGTTAGTGTTTGACGCAACAAACGGTTTTTCGGCTGAATTGTTTATCACCTATATTGCCATGTTTGTACAGGTGATTAATCCTGCCAAGCTCACGGCGGAATCAGCGGCAAATCTGAAAAAAGGTTTTGCAGCTATGGAACGGATCGACGAACTGATGCAGGCAGAAGAAGTCATTACGGAAATTCCCGACGCTGTTTCTGTCGATACATTTTCCGATAAAATAGCTTTCGACCATGTTTATTTTTCATACGGAAATAATCCTGTATTAAACGACCTGACATTCAACATCGAAAAGGGGAAAATGCTTGCAGTCTGCGGACTCTCCGGCGCAGGGAAATCAACACTGACCGATTTATTGATGCGTTTTTATGATGTTTCCGCAGGGAGTATTCTCTTGGACGGACAAGATATTCGGACGCTCAATATCACGAGTTTGCGCAGATTGTTTGGGATTGTAACGCAGGAAAGTATTTTGTTCAACGATACTGTGTACAACAATATCACATTGGGAATGAAGGATGTATCGAGGAAAGAAGTAATTCATGCGGCAGAAATTGCCAATGCCTGTGATTTTATTTACGGACTGGAACATGGTTTTGAAACGAATATAGGCGACAGAGGCATTCGTCTTTCGGGCGGACAGAAACAACGAATCAGCATAGCTCGAGCCATTCTTCGTAATCCTCCGATACTCATTTTGGATGAAGCCACGTCTGCACTTGATACCGAATCGGAACGCATGGTTCAGCAAGCCATAGACCACATCCTGAAAAACAGGACGTCTGTACTGATTGCGCATCGTCTTTCCACCATTATTCATGCGGACGAAATTATTGTCCTGGACAAAGGTCGAATTATCGAAAAAGGAACGCATCGACAATTGTCTGCTCAAAACGGACTCTATGCTCAGATGATTACCATGCAATCGCTGCA
>JAISRU010000192.1 GCA_031273515.1 Bacteroidales bacterium
CACAGCATCGAACTGAACACGTCCGACTTGGCAGCGGGATTGTATTTCTATTCCATGGAGTTCAAGGGACAGCGTTTAATAAAACGAATGGTCATAGAGAATTAACAATTGATAATGACTATTCGGGTGATTATGTAGAGACGTACTGCAGTGCGTCTCTATGCAAAGCAAAGGAAAAGAAAAGTTTTTTCATATAAATATTTAATTTAGGGGTTGCCTTCGGGTAGCCCTTTTTTTATTAGTAGACAAGTGGACAAGAACGCAAAGCGACGATGAAATTGTTTCCCGCAGATTCCCGCAGATTCCCGCAGAGTTACGCAGAAGTTGCACAGAGTTCCACAAAGAAGACACAGAGTTTCACAGGAAAAAATCATAGTCCATCAGATAAATCACATAAATCATAGTTCAGACAAAAGCGTCGCTTTACGTTCTTGTCCACTTGTTCACTTGTCCACTTGTTTACTAAAAGATTCTCAGGAGAGGTTACGTGCTTTTTTAATTCGGGAATAAGCCTGATTGATTTCGCTGAATCTTTTTTCTGCCTTTGCACGGGCGACCTCCCCCAAATGCTGTACCTTGTCCGGATGATTCGCCACCGCCATACGACGATACGCTGCCTTAATCTCATCATCGCTGTCCGTACTCTTGACCCCCATTAAAGCATAATCGCTCTCGGATGCCGAATTTCCTCTGCCTGTGTAGGAAGATTGCTGTCGATTGGAATAATATCCTTCCGTCCGAGCATGTTGCTGATTATACAAAAACTCGAAGGTTGTCCGAAGACTCAAGAAATCTGCCTGATGTATCCCCATAGACTGAGCAATTCGAGATAAAATAGACAATTCCGAACTGTTAATCGGATTATCTACCATCGCCAACTGAAACAAAAAACGAAGTATCTGTATTCTTTCCGTATAATTCAGTTTCTCACTGAGACCTCTTGTCGCCTCCTCGACTGTAAAAGACCTGTCCTGATACTGTTGCAGCATGTCAATGGATACAGAAGCCGCTTCCTGTCCGAAATTCCGTATCATGAAATCCCGAAATAAATACAATTCCGAACGCATTAAATTGTTGTCGGCTTTCATCAGGATTAAAGATAATTTCGTGATGGATTCCAGAATGTCGTTGCCTATGGATGCAGTCCGCCCGTTGTTTCTTTGTCCGAAAAGATGCATAACGCCAAAACCTGCTATCAGTCCTAAAATCGAACCCGCAAAACCGGCAAGATACGAACCTATTACACTAAATAAAAACGGTATAAAACATCCTCCTCTATTCATTTTATATTCCATAATCTGTTTCTGCAAGTGAATAACGGGAGAATGCACGTCGGGCTATCGACAACGCTAAAGTCAGTACGGTGATGCGTCCTATGTACATGACAATCGTGATGATGAACTTACCAAATGTGGATAAATAAGCGGTAATTCCTGAAGAAAGTCCTGCTGTTCCAAAGGCGGAGGTTACTTCAAAAATAATTTCTTCCAATGAATACTGAGAATCGGAAAGGCACAACATGAAACTGCCCACAATAATAACAAAAATACTGAAAACCAATACAACATAGGCTTTGTCCACCACACTGTACGATACGGAACGATTGTATATAACTACCTGACGTTTCCCTGAAATAGTGGCAATAGCCGATTTGAACAGAATATAAACCGTTGTCAGTTTAATTCCTCCTCCTGTCGAACCGGGGGCGGCGCCTGCGAGCATAAGCACAAGAACAACAAGTCGGGCAGCCATTGTCAAATCGGGAATATCTATTGTATTAAATCCCGACGTTCGACTTGATACCGAAAGAAACAACGCCATGTATATCCTGTCAATTATAGAAGACGACTTAAGATGTACATTATTGTATTCCAGAATAAAGAAAAGAAATGTGCCAAAAAAAATAAAAATAAACGATAACTTCAGCACCACTCTGGTGGTTATCTGCAAACGGCTCCAACGTCTTTTCCCGCCTTTGGGGACAATCATTATATCATGCATCGTCAAAAAACCTATTCCTCCCAGAAATATCAGCAGCATGGTAACTGTCTGCACATAATAGTTATAACGAAAAACAATATTGGTCATGCCGCCTTCCAGAAAACAGAAACCGGCATTGTTAAATGATGAAATCGAATGAAATACAGCTAAAAATACATTGTCCGACATGCTGCTGCTGTAAGTTTCAGTCATATTGAAATAAGGAAACAGCAACGCAAAACCTATCAGTTCGATAACAAGCGTATATAATACGATTTCACGTGTCAGACTGCGTGAACCTTGCAGGGTCGTATTCAGCATTTCCTTCATAACCGATTGATACCGAAGGTTTCTTCCTTTGTAAAAATAGGAAAGGAAAGAAGCAAAACAAACAATATTGATCCCCCCTAACTGTATCAGCAGCATGATTACAAATTGTCCCTTGAATGTAAATTCCGTTCCGACGTCCAAAACGGACAATCCTGTAACACAACTTGCACTGGTTGCCGTAAACAGGGCGTCGATAAAGGAAATTCCTTTGACGGTCATTTCGGGCAGGAGCAGCAAAAGCGTTCCCATGCCTATCAAGATCAGAAAAGATACTATCAGCAATCCTCCGGGACCTATTTTGATTTTCCCTACAAAATCTCCAATATATGAAATTTCGACCAGCATCAGTATAAAGAAATACAACTGGACAAACAACATGGCAATATCATTGAAATTTTTACCGTTGCCGCTGCTGATAAAGAGTCGGTAGTCAAACAGATAAGAAGCTGAAAACCAAACGCCAATGAATAAGATTACCAATCCTTCTACCCAGTGCTTTCGGATATATCGGAAAGAATGTATGCTGAAAAAAGCAGACACTGCATATTTCAGGACATAAAACAACAAACTGCAATGTATGACGATATTGCAAAAAGAAGTTGACTCTTTTGTCTGGGGAAAACCGTAAAAACAGATAATAACCCCCATTGTAAACAGGGAAACAAGAACGGTCAGTATGCGCAAAATGCGATGAACCCTGTCGATATAATCCCAGATAAGAAGGTTGATGTTTTCCCGAAACCTGCGAAAAATTCTCACTGTTAATTGTTTATGTCTACAAATTTTTCTATATCCCGATTCCTGCCAAAAAGAATAAGCGTATCCTTTT
>JAISRU010000113.1 GCA_031273515.1 Bacteroidales bacterium
TACGACCGATGGGGTCGAATTGAAACACACCCTCTTTTTTCTATAAACATACGATGTCGAAGACATCGTAACCGTCATATATTATTTATTTCCCATTTCATAATCCGCAAGTGAACAGGTTGCATACTTGACGACATGCAGGTTTGGTTTGTATCGTTTGTTTCTACCGAGCGATGCATTCCTACGGAATGCGTTTTTTCTGCGTAATTCAGCGTTATTCTACCGGAAAACAATATTCTTCGCTTTGCGCCATTCTCAATTTTCAATTTTCAATTCTCAATTATTTGAATGCTGTTTCGCTTAGTCCTTTTCCTGACAATTTCAAGTCGTTGAGATAAGCGGGGACTTCTTTTCCAAGCAGTTTATCGACATAGATTTTAGCCAGATATTGTCCCAACATAAATCCATGACCGCGCAATCCGATCAGCAATCCCAGATCGGGATCGACTATATAACGAGGTTCTACATAATAACCGCTCCAAAACGCCTGAAATCCGACTCCCGACAAATTGGGTATCCATTCGGCGAACATTTCGGATACAATTTCGATAAACTCTTTACTGTTTATCCTCAGATTACTCTTAGCCTCTTTGGGATCGGACGCAGGAGAAGCACAGCCAATAATCTGACCCGTTTCTTTTAGCTGCTGTCCGTAAACGGCAGAAAATCGTTTGTAATGACGACGATCAATAACCATATCCAACGCATCTCCGTCTTTTCCCAACAGAGGCAGACGCTGCGTGATAAAAGCCTGATGCTTCACAGGATAAAGTCCCGTTTCAATATCGAGCATATTGGCATATTTCTCTGCATTTTTCCCGAGTGCGTTCACGAAATGATTGCAACAATAAAGAATGTATTCCTGCTGACGGGTAAAGACCAACGCATAATACTTGTCTGCCTGTTTCCTTACTTCGAGCAATTTACAGTCTTCCAGAATAACTCCTCCTTTTTCAATGCCGACGTTGCGTATAAAATCAATTGTGCGACCGGGTGTTGCCTGCCAGCAATCGTTTGTTATCAGCGCATGAGAATAAATGCCTGACTTTTCATTCCAAAACGGAGATACTTCCTGCTTAAAATCCTTACTGTCCACCATGTAAGCGTCGCTCCATGCCCGAGAAGCGTCCAAAGCTCTGTAGGTAGCCTCGTCATGTACCAGATTCACATAGCGAATAGGTTTGAAATTGATATTGTGCGTCTGCTGTATCTCTTTAAAGATAGCCAGATTATGTTTTGCAATGTCCGAAATGTCTGGATTGGAAAAGGCGGGACGTCCTCCTGCGATATTTCTCCACGAAGCGCCTCTATCTGCATTGACCAAAACAGGCTTCTTGCCCGCCTGAGCAAAATAACGAAACAGTGCGCTGCCCGCAATACCTCCTCCTGCGATAAGGACGTCCGTTTCAATTTGTTTGGAGACTTTGTTTTCCCCGATAAGAAATGTTTCTTTTCTTTTGGAATTATAAATGTCCGCCATAACCACCTGATTGGATAGAGGTCCACGCGGCGTCGCATCTCCCACAACCACGATGTTATACGGACGCAATGCCTGTTTGATACGGGGAATACAGCGTTTTCCTCTGCATGACCCCATTCCAAGTCGGGTAATATGCTTGAGTTCGTCCACAGAAATAAAAGGACGATTTCCTATTGCCTGTACGATTTCGTCGAGCGTAATATCGTCGCAATGACAGATAAAACTCTTTCCCGCATCATCAGGAGCAGGACTGAATACAAGAGGCGCAGGATACGCATTTTTCACAATCAGACCTCTGGCTTTTGTAAGTTCTGTTCCCGAAAGCGTGAGGGCTTTTACACGAGCGACGTTGGTCTTGTTTTTCTTTTTAAGTATCTTCTCAATGACGCCTTCTCCGATTTTTTGTCCGTTATTGTCAACCAAAAAGACTTCCGCTCCTTCTTCCGCATGGTATTCTATCGGAAGAAACAATTGTCCTTTTGTGATATTGTAACCGAAAACAGCCAGTCCCGGACATTGATAAACGCATTCCATACAGCCGATACATTTATTATAGTCGATAGCAGGAACCGCCGATGTGTCCGATTTTGTAATCGCTCCATACGGACAGGCAAATGCACAGGGATTACATGCAAATCCATATAGACAGTCAATCAGTACAAAACCTTTGGCTTGCATGCGCGTTTGGTCAGGAAAGGCGGGTTTGTCTAATATACGAACAGGATGTTGCTGTGAATTAATATATTCTTTGGATATTTCCAAATAATGATTGTAGTCGGATGGCAGTCCCATTGCCTGAACAATTTCATACGCCGTCTGAGTTCCGCGTAATACGGCGCTTGTACCTTCCCCAATGCGGATAGCGTCGCCTGCACCGTAGACCTTTGTTCCAAACAATTCCTGTCCTTTGATTAATAGCTGATTATCGGGAACTAATCCTGTACAGATATTGATAATATCAATTCCTTCGATCATTTTCTCCGTATTGGGAACGGGTTTAAAATCCTTACATTCGGCAATCACAGCGCCTGTAATTCCGTCGTTGGTTTTGTTGGGGACGGCTTTGAGTAAAATATGGGAAGTCAGAACGGGTATGCCCAATCTTCTCACGCGATTTGCCTGAACAGGGAAGCCTCCTTCGTGCGGTTGCGCTTCGATAATTGCTTTGATGGTCGCTCCTGCCTGCATTCCCTGATAGGAAGTCAGGTATCCAATATTGCCTGCGCCTACGGTCAATACATTTTTACCGAGCAATGTATTTTCCTGATTCATCATTTTTTGAAAGACAGCCGCTGTATAAACGCCGGGCAGATCATCGTTTTCAAAGCTCGGCGTAAAGGGAATGGCTCCCGTTGCGACCACCAGAAATTCCGCATCTATATAGGAAATTTCCTGTGTGTTAATGTCTTTTATGGCGATACGTTTTCCTTCCAGAACATCCCAGACCGTCGCATTGAGTATAATTCCCTCGTGATCTGTGCCTGCTAAAGTTTTTGCTATGTCGAATCCGCGCATACCGCCGTATTTTCTTTCCTTTTCAAAGAAGAAAAACTGATGCGTTTGCATATTAAATTGTCCGCCGATCAATGCGTTGTTATCGACGACCAAATTAGGAACATGAAATTCGTTCAGTTTTTCACGACAGGCAAGTCCTGCGGGTCCTGCGCCTATGATGACAACCGTCGTTTTGTGAATCTTCAACTCGGTTTGGACATTGTCATAGGTTTGAGGCAAATAGTTATCGGGAATTTCCCGAACTTCTTTTACGTCGTCTGTTTTGGTGATGCATATCCGACGGACAACTCCGTCGACGAGCATTTCACAAGCGCCGCATTTGCCGATACCGCAGGCAAGACTTCTTTCGCGACCACACAGACTTCTACTGTGAACCGGATAACCTGCCTGATGCAAAGCCGCCGCAATCGTATAGCCCTTTTGACCCTGTATTTTTTTGCCATTATAGAGGAATGTTACCAATTCGCCTGCTTCAATATCTAAAATAGGATGATTTTCTATTGCATACATATTTATATTTGTTTAGTTATTAATAATATATAAAAGTCCGAAGCAATTTTTCGTTGTATGCAAAGAAAG
>JAISRU010000145.1 GCA_031273515.1 Bacteroidales bacterium
CTACGCTCAATAACCATCTGATTAAATGATTAACATGATTGCCATTCGGGTGATTATTTTTAGCATACAGATAAACACAGATTTTTCTTTCACAGAGAACACAAAGAAGACACAGAGAAGAAGAAAATCATAGTCCATCAGATAAATCACAGTTCAAGACAAATGGAAAGGACAAACGATTGGAGAAAATTTGAAAGTCTGGGGTCAGGTGCATCCCAAGAGCAGCCTCGTCAGTGGAAAGGAAAAACAGGTGGAGGCAAATTCGGACAAAAAAGTCTGTTCTTTATCCTGCGCAGAATGAATGTTGCTTTTTTGTATCCGATATTGTTTATCGTCGTTCCTTTTTACATGCTTTTTGCTCGAAAAGGTTATCTGTCGATCATGCGGTATTTTCGGCAATGTCACAGGATGTCGGGATGGAACTCGTTTCGTCAAACCTTCGTCAATCATTTGCTCTTCGGACAGATTGTGCTGGATAAATTCGCCGCTCTGGTCGGCAATATCCGTTATTTTACGGCTGATATTACCGGACAATCCTGCCTCGACGAACTGATGAAGAAAAATACGGGATTTATTGTCGCATGTTCTCATATCGGCAATTTTGAACTTAGCGGATTGCTGTATCGACATCAGCAGAAAAAAACATACGCACTCGTCTACGATGGCGAGAACAGTAATCTGCAACAGGTCAGAATTGAAGCCATGCGGCAAGCCAATATAGAAGCGGTTTCCGTCTGTGATGACATGTCGCATTTGTTCACCCTGAAAAACGCGCTGGAAAATGGGGACATCATCTCCATCCCATGCGACAGAATTTATGGAAGTTCCAAGAAAATAAAATGTGAATTTCTGGGTCGAGAGGCTTATTTTCCGCTTGCCCCCTTTCGTCTGGCGACGCAAATGAATGTCCCTGTGATTGCTTTCTTTATGATGAAAGAGAAATCCACAAAATATCATGCGTATGTTTTTCCTGTCGAACCCCACAGCGAAGAACCCGACAGAATAAAAAAAGCCGAACACTTGGCTGCATCTTTTGTCCGAAGTTGTGAAGATATACTGCGAAAATATCCTCAACAGTGGTTTAATTTTTATGACTTCTGGAAACTGTAATCTAATGTAAATAAAATTAATAAACATATTATGAAACTTGTATCTCCTCAAAAAGAAATGTATTCAAAGGAACGTTTTACTGCCTTGCAGGCACAGCGTTTTGCGCAGGAAATAGCTTTTGCTCCTGTGGTGTTTCAGGTATCGAGACTGATGCTTAAATTCGGACTGCTCCATCTCTTAGACAAACATAAAAAAGGATTGACGATGGATGAAATTACGGCAGAAACATCCTTATCTCCATATACTGTACAGGTATTGCTCGAAGCTTCGCTGACAATTGGATTAGTTTTGTTTCGGAACGACGCTTTTTTACTCTCGAAAGCAGGATGGTTTCTGGTTCATGACGAAATGGTAAATGTAAACATGGATTTTATACATGACGTCAATTATCAGGGACTGTATTACTTAGAAGAAGCTCTGTTGCAGGGAAAACCCGAAGGACTGAAAGTATTCGGCAACTGGAAAACCATTTACGAAGGTCTATCTCAATTGCCGGAACAGGTACAGCGAAGTTGGTTCAGATTCGACCATTATTATTCCGATCATTCGTTTGAACAGGCTTTGGGAATTGTCTTTGCCAACAATCCTCAGACGCTGTTAGATGTAGGCGGAAACACAGGTCGATGGGCTATGCAATGCGTTGCTTATTCCGATGCGGTGCGTGTAAGCGTCATGGATTTGCCTCAGCAGTTGGAAATGATGAAAAAACAAATACACTCAAAACAAGGCGCAGATCGGATCACTCCATACGAAGCCGATATTTTGGATAAATCGACTTCTTTTCCGAGAGGATTTGATGTTGTGTGGATGAGTCAGTTTTTGGATTGTTTTTCTCAAGAGGAAGTAACGGATATTCTGACCCGTACAGCGGCTTCAATGAATGAGGACGCTCGTCTTTATATCATGGAAACATTCTGGGACAGACAGCAATTTGAAACAGCCTCGTATTGTTTGACCCAGATAAGTCTGTATTTTACGGTTCTGGCGAACGGAAACAGCAAAATGTACCATTCAGACGACATGATCCGTTGTGTAGAGAAGTCAGGATTGACAATAGAAACCATTCACGATAACCTCGGACTTGGACACAGTATCCTCCAATGTAAACTTAAAATAATTGAGAATTGAGAATTGAAAATTGAAAATTGCCTGCGGACGCAAATATCTGCGCCGTCGCTTTTGTCTTGAACTGTGATTTATATTTCGGCTACGCTCAATAACCATCTGATTAAATGATTAACATGATTATTAGTGGACAAATAGACAAGTGAACAAGTAGATAAGAGCGCAAAGCAACGACATCTCGACAATGCCATTTCGTCGTCTAATTGACGCAATGGTAATTTTCAATTTTCAATTCTCCATTTTCAATTATTTGTGTACTTTTGCAAGGAGAGATTTTTCTTTTAAGAAAAGGTATCTTAAAACGGATAAGCTAATGGTAAAAAAATCGGAAAAAATACAGACTGACACAACTAACGAAAACAATTCTTTTGAAACAGAAGCAGAACAGGGAGATGAACTCTATGAACATTTTCATGTCGTGGCAGACAAAG
>JAISRU010000174.1 GCA_031273515.1 Bacteroidales bacterium
GACAAACGCTATCTCAACGACAATTCGTTTTCCGATAAGAAATTTGAAGATAGCTATCAAAAAACAGCCGCCGACGAATATATTCTGCAGGATACCTCTCAATCGTACAGGGTGCTGAACCTGAGCGTCGATACATATAATGAAACGCATACATCGTATTTTCATAAGTCGATAGGAGGTTATCATCCTGCTAAACTGCGGAAATATCAGGAATTGATCGATCACCGTATTGGAAGAGAGATGAACATTATTCGTTCGGTATTGCAGTCGAATCCGTCTGTTGAGGCTGTGCAGAATATGTTCCTGCAAACGCCGACATTGAATATGCTCAATGCCAAATATATTATCTATGACCCGAATTATCCTCCTTTGATTAATCCGCATATCAATGGCAATGCGTGGTTTATCGATACGGTAGAATTTGTTCCCGATGCAGATATGGAAATGGCGGCTTTACATCGAATTGATCCGCTGAAGACCGCCGTTGTGAATGAAAAGTTTGCCGAGAAAGTGCACAACAAAACTTCTTCTGCAGATGAAAAGGATTTTGTCCGTTTGATTGAGTACAAACCGAATATGCTGACATATAAATCCGAATCTTCTTCCAACCGGATTGCCGTCTTTTCGGAAATTTATTACGAACATGGATGGAAAGCATTTATCGACGGAAAACAAACCGATTATTTCCGAACAGACTGGATATTAAGAGCGATAAATGTTCCGGCAGGCAAACATGAGATTGTATTTCGATTTGAACCCGACGTCTATAATTCGCTGACGCTGACCGGTTCGATTGTTTCTTTGGTCTTCCTGCTTGTTTTTATAGGTACGCTTGTTTATTTTATTTTACAATACGTCAAAAAGAACAAAACAGAACGGACCAACAATCCGCAGCAAAAACTGACGGTTAATACACAGACTTCAAAGATGAACACAGGCAAAAAAGGAAAAAACCGTCGGTAATTGAGAATTGATTGTGCCATTCGGATGATTATTGTCTTGAACTGTTTCGGCTACGCTCAATAACTATCTGATTAAATGATTATTTAGTGAACAAGTAGACGAGTGAACAAGTGGACAAGAAAGCGAAGAGAAGAGAAAAACAAAACTCCGAAGGAGTTTAATATGAATAACCCCCAATGAAGCGCAGCGATTGGGGGGATAAGCGAAACGAAGTCGACATCGAACTCCGAAGGAGTTCAATATGAATAACCTCCCAATGAAGCGCAGCGATTGGGGAATAAAACGAAACAGTATCTTTCCCTCAACTCCTGTCTGGATTGAATGGAAAATAAAAATATATTTACTATGTCTTATACTCGTATTCTTTATCACATCGTGCTACGCACAAAACATAGCGAAAAGTCCATTTCTCAGCAAAATGTGTCTTCGCTGTACAAATATATATGGGGGATTATCAAAAATAAACGGGGTACGTTATACCGTATCAATGGACTTGAAGACCATGTGCATATCCTTTCCGACCTCCCTCCGACCATAGCGCTCTCTGATTATATCAAGGATATCAAGGTGGCAAGTTCGCTCCGGATGAAACAGTCGGGCGAATTTTCTCTGTTCAGAGCATGGAGCGAAGGGTATGCCGCTTTTACCTGTTCCTTTAAGGAGAGGGATACTTTAATCAACTACATTAAAAATCAGCAAGAACATCACAAAAAGGAAAGCCCGAAAGAAGAATTAAAGCGATTGTTCGCCGAACATGGTATTGAGTGGAACGAACGGTTTTTTCCTGAACAGTTCAACCCTCTTCGGGGTTGAGAGGAGAATGGACGCATTTACCCCCAATCCTCCTCACTGCGTTTGGAGTTCATTGGGGGTTATTCACATTAAAGACCTTCGGTCTTTTCTCCTTCCTGCCCCACATGAGGTAAAAATTGTGTCTTGCGTATCGAAAAAAATGTTATCTTTGCAATCTGTTTTAAATAAGACATAAACCAAACCAAAATATAATGATGAAGAAATTTGATCCTGCAACAAAACTGCAGCAATTGGAACAATTTGGCGAATATGGAGAAGTAAATCCGTCGGTAACTGATGCGGCTACGTTTACCTTTATGCAGGCTCAGACAATGACCGATACTTTTTCCGGCGAAACGGAAGGATGTTTTTTATATTCTCGTCACTGGAATCCGAGTAATAAATACCTGTCCGATGCTTTGGCTGTCATGGAAGGGACGGAAGCGGCATGGGTTACAGGTTCGGGAATGTCGGCTATTACCTCCGCTTTGCTGCACGAGGTAAATTCGGGCGACCATATCCTTGCAAGTATGACCACTTACGGCGGAACATTCGCCTTTTTGAAAAATTATCTTCCGAAATTCAATGTTGAGGTAACTTTTGTCAATACGTCGAAGTTGGAAGATGTACAAAAAGCGCTTCGACCCAATACCAAAGTTATCTATACCGAAACCGTTGCCAATCCGTTGCTGCAAGTGGCAAATATTCCCGAACTGAAAAAGCTGGCACAGACTGTCGGCGCAAAATTAATCGTGGATAATACATTTACGCCCATGATTATCTCTCCTTATCTCTTGGGAGCAGATATTGTTGTGTACAGCATGACCAAATTTATCAATGGCAAAAACGATTGTGTTGCAGGCGCTATCTGTGGAGACGCCGACTATATCAACAGTCTGATTGACGTCAATAAAGGGACGGTTATGCTGCTCGGTCCTGTTTTAGACCCTTTGCGTTCGTCCAATATTCTGAAGAATTTGTACACCCTGCATATCCGTATGAAACAGCACGGAGCAAATGCAATGTATCTGGCAAAACGTTTTGAAGAAATCGGTATAAAGGTGAAATATACGGGTTTGCCTTCTCATCCCGAATATGAATTGTTTAAATCAATGGCAAATGAGGACTTTGGTTTTGGCGGCGTTTTAACTGTCGATCTGGGAAAAGCAGAAGTCGCCAATGCTGTTATGGAAGAAATGCAACTCAGAGGAGTAGGTTATCTGGCAGTAAGTCTGGGCTATTTCAAGACCCTGTTCAGCAACAGTGGAAAAAGTACTTCTTCTGAAATACCCGAAACTATTCAACAGGAAATGGGTATGAGCGAGGGATTAATTCGCTTTTCGGTGGGATTGGATAATAATATCGAAAACACATTCAATATTATTTATGCCGTTTTGCAAGAGAAAGGGATACTGCATTAACAAAAACGCTGTTGTGCATCAGGATAAAGCGGATACGCTTCTTTGTATTTTTTGTATTCAATGCAAATGAAACTGCTTCATATTTCCAGACCTCTGCGCAGACTGGAAGTTTTTGTGCCGGGTTCAAAGAGTATCAGCAACCGTTTGTTGATGTTGCAAAAAACGAGCGGTATCCCTTTTGAGATTTGCAATCTGTCGGAATCCGACGACACGAAATTACTGTCCCGTTTATTACCGCTTACAGACAATCCGTCTTACGGCGATCCGGTATGTCTTTGCTGCGAAAACTGCGGAACGGCATATCGGTTTTTGTGTGCTTGTCTGGCTTGCAGACAAGGAATATGGATATTGGAAGGAGATGAATACATGTACAAACGACCTGTCAAAGCGCTGGTAGATACGCTTATGGGAGCAGGAGCAGATATTGTTTATCTTCGGCAGACAGGTTTTCCCCCGTTACAGATAAAGGGGAAACAACTGTATATGGATCGTTTGAAAATAAATTCCCGTCAAAGCAGTCAGTATGTAAGCGCTTTATCTCTGATTTTGCCTTCATTGCAGCAGGATTGCCGAATAGAATTTTCGACCAATACCGCTTCTCTATCTTATATTGATATGACGATCGACTTAATGCAACAGGCAGGATTTTCCATTTTTCGCAAGGAAAATGTCCTTGTTTATCAGAATAAAGTCAGGACTGATGCACCTTCGTCATTCTTGGTGGAATACGACTGGTCGGCGGCGGCAGTCTGGTTTGTTTTAGCTGCTGTCGCCTCTCATGCGGACATTTTTATTCACGGATTACAAAAGAGTCGTCTGCAATCGGACGCCGTCATTGTCCAATGGATGCAAACGTTTGGCGTACAAACTCTTTATACCGAACAGGGAGTGCGGATTGTCAAAACAGAACATCGCCAACCGTCTTGTTTCATTGTCGATTGTAAAGACAATCCCGACCTTGTTCCTTATCTGGCGACACTTTGCGTCGGACTGAAACTGGAAGCAAGACTGAAAAATATCGGTAATCTTTTGTTCAAAGAAACAAACCGCATCGAAGTACTGACGACAGAACTCGGAAAGATTGCCCTTGTAAGCTATATCGGAAAGGATATTGTGATTGAACCTTTCGCAGGTGAATTTCCTGATACGATTTGTTTTTCAAGTCATAACGATCATCGTATGGCAATGGCTTTCTCTGTATTGGCTTATTGCATCGAAAACGTATATATTCACAATCCCGACTGTACCGCAAAATCCTATCCCAATTACTGGGAAAATTTTCTGTTATTTTCTTGAACTCTGATTTATTAGTGGACAAGTAGACGAGTGAACAAGTGGACAAGAACGCGAAGCGACGAATGGCAATTCTCAATTCTCAATTTTCAATAAAATATTGTATCTTTGCACCATAATATTTAAAAAGAAAATAACATGGCAAATCCTATTAAAGAAACACCTGTATTGTATGGCGAAGACGCGCGGCGGTTTGCCGAGCGCATTGAAAATCCAATTCCGGAAACACCGGAAAGAATGGAGGAAATGAGGCAGAATTACGCATCTTTTTTGGAGGCATTGGAAAGAGGACGTTCACGAAAAAAAGCAGGGAAAAATTGGTTGACAGGAGAATTGTCTTAAACTGTGATTTATATTTCGGCTACGCTCAATAACCATCTGATTAAATGATTAACATGATTGCCATTCGGGTGATTATTTTTAGCATACAGATAAACACAGATTTTTCTTTCACAGAGAAGACAAAGAAGACACAGAGAAGAAGAAAATCATAGTCCATCAGATAAATCACATAAATCACAGTTCAAGACAAATGGAAAGGACAAACGATTGGATAAAATTTGAAAGTCTGGGGTCAGGTGCATCCCAAGAGCAACCGCGTCAGTGGAAAGGAAAAACAGGAGGAGGTAAATTCGGACAAAAAAGTCTGTTTTGTATCCTGCGAAGGATGAATGTTGCTTTTTTGTATCCGGTATTGTTTATCGTCGTTCCGTTTTACATGCTTTTTGCTCGAAAAGGTTATCTGTCGATCATGCGGTATTTTCGGCAATGTTACGGGATGTCGGTATGGAACTCGTTTCGTCAGACCTTCGTCAATCATTTGCTCTTCGGACAGATTGTGCTGGATAAATTCGCCGCTCTGGTCGGCAATATCCGTTATTTTACGGCTGATATTACCGG
>JAISRU010000239.1 GCA_031273515.1 Bacteroidales bacterium
CCCTACGGGGATTTGTTTCTATGGTGTTCATGTATTTCTATTGATATGAATGTCCTACGGACATTTGAGTTTCCCCGTCAGGGGATACATATCAATAGAAAATGCGATGTCTCTTCCAACCATATTGTCCGTAGGACATTCACCTGCGACGACCTCTCCAAATGGAAATCATCCCACGTCATCCTCCTTTTTCCCTGACGACACGGCAAGGTGGGGACTAACAAGGACGACGTAGCTATTTGCATCCGCAGCCAATTTTCAATTTTCAATTTTCAATTCTCAATTAAATAGAATGTCATGAAAGAAAATTTGTATGCAATTTCGTGCGATTTTTTTGGATTTTCATGCCAAAAGTTTCCAAAAGACGAACGAAATAGTCGCTCGCGACTGCCATTTGACCCCCATTTTGAGCGGAAAAAACACTTTTTCGTCGTGAAAAAAACAAGCAAAAATAAGTTTTCTTCACTTTCGACGCCTTATCTAAAGGATAAATTATATCACACGAAATCAATGCATTAAAACATGGTCGGAGGCTGTTTTTGTTAAAAAATAACGACTGTATTTTTTTCTCTTTTTTTAATTTTTTTTTTATTTTCGTGTTTTCTGTGTTTTTTATAATGTTTTTTTGTATTTTTGCAATAATATTTTTAGGGCTAAAATACATAGTGAGCAAAAACATTAGACATCTTATTATTTCATTAGTTGTCAGTGTTCTATGTATTATTCTGACGATGATAGCAAGAGATCATGTTCTTAATTTTAAGAACGTTCGAGCTGCAGAATATACACGGAAAATTGACAACGTCATTATTGATGCTTTGGCTGAAATCAATGAATATGAGTTTAGTAGACACATAAAAGATTCATTGAAGTATCGGTATTGGGCAGATATTCGTTCGGACAAAGAAAGGCATTTGCGTTTCTATCCCGTGAATGAAAACGGCAAACGGAAAATCATGCAACAGATTGTTGCACACCGTTATCCCGATTTTTATTCCGAAACGAAAGAAAAAGAACCTTTCCGTTACGACGATTATCTTCCTATGTTTGTTGCCGGACAGGATATTATAATGGAAATAATGGGCGATGTGCATTTTTATTCTCTCTTTGATACGATTGCTTCTCATTTAGCCGCTATGCCGACCTACACCCATGAGGAATTGGTCGCAATTTATACTATTCTGAAAAAACAATTGCAGGACAATAATATCAGTACTAATGTCGAATACTGTACCTACATTCCTGCTTTTAATAAATTCGTTCTTTGCAATAAATGCAACCTTCTGGATGTAATGACAAAAGGCAATTTGTATAATTTTGAAATATACAATGAAAATGTCGGATTGAATGCTTTTTTCCTTATTTATTTTAAGGAAGAAGCAAGCTATTTGTCTGCTTACGATAATTTCACCATTCTCTTTACCTGGGGAACCGTCGTGCTTATCTATGCAATGTTTTTCTATTTGCTTTACACAAGCAAAAAGATCAGGGAAATGGCGGAATTACGCAACGAATTTATCAACAATATTTCGCATGAATTTAAAACCCCTATCTCTACAATCGCTCTTACTGCAGAAGGGTTGATGGATCAGGATATTGTCTCCAATGAAAACATCAGGCGAAATTATGTGCAGGCAATTCAGACGGAAATCAAACGTTTGGAAAACATGGTGGGAACAATATTGGAAAGCGCATTAATTTCAAGAAAATCCTTCCTGCTTCGACAAGATAAAAACAATATCGCTATCAATGACTGCATCGAAACAGCTATCAAAGAAGTATTGGTGTTTCTGCACGAAAAAAACGGCGTGATTGAAGTAAATTATTCCGCCGTCAGGATAATTGCGTATATTGATCCGGATCAGATGGTTATGGTGATAAAAAATATTCTTGAAAATGCTATAAAATATACGATACATCGTCCACCCCGTATCGAAATAACAACAATAAATAAAGGAAAATATATCGTAATATCGGTCAAAGACAACGGAATGGGCATCAGCAAACGACAACAGAAAAAGATATTTGAAAAATTATACCGTGTTCCTACAGGAAATATCCATGATGTGAAAGGATATGGACTCGGACTGTATAATGCCAATACGATTATTAAATCGTATCACGGCAAAATTACGGTCGAAAGCGAACTCAATAAAGGTAGTATATTTAAAATTTGGATACCAGTATCAACTAAAATAGTAACTAATTAATTTATTACAAAATGAAAAGAATACTTATAGCGGAAGACGACAGTAATCTTGGAATGGTGTTAAGTTCTTATCTTACTTTGAAAGGATTTACCACAGCTCTCTGTGACAACGGAGAAGATGCGTACAATGAGTTTTTAAAAGGAAATTACGACCTTTGCCTTATTGACATCATGATACCTCTTAAAGACGGTTATTCATTGGTGGAAAATATTCGCAAAGTAGATGGTGAAGTTCCGATTTTTTTCATGTCCGCCAAATCTATGCAGGAAGATGTTTTAAAAGGATTTAGTCTGAATGCAGACGACTATCTGATTAAACCTTTTAGCATGGAAGAGTTATTAATGCGTATTAAAGCCATTCTCAGACGGACGTCTCAGACGGAAGGCGATGAAAAACAAGTTTTTCAAATTGGCGATTACGTGTTTGACAACAATGTACAACAACTGATCTATAAAGGGGACATCCTAAAACTGACCTCTAAAGAATCGGCTTTATTGTATGTGTTGTGTGAAAAAATGGGTAAAATAGTCAACAGGACTTATATTCTCAACAGAGTATGGGATAAAAATGATTATTACAATGCCCGTAGTATGGATGTTTATATTACAAAATTGCGTAAGTTCTTGAAGAAAGATCCTAACGTAAATCTCTTAAACATTCATGGAGTCGGTTTTAAATTAGCGATAAGCGAAAAGAGAACCGGAACAACAAATTATTAATAATCGATTGTTGCTATAAAAAAAAGAAAAGCTATTTTCTTTTTTGAAGTTAAGCAGCATCGGAATTAAAAAAAATGTTACCTTTGCACTTTGTTAAAAAGTGCAATTGGAGAGGTGGGTGAGTGGCTTAAACCAGCAGTTTGCTAAACTGTCGTACCTGAAAGGGTACCGGGGGTTCGAATCCCCCCTTCTCCGCTCTTTGTTATCTTCGGGATATAGCGTAGTCCGGTTATCGCGCCTGCTTTGGGAGCAGGAGGTCGCAAGTTCGAATCTTGCTATCCCGACAATCAAAAGTGAACGAGAGAACGAGTAGACAAGTGAACAAGGGCGCAAAGCGATGATTATTGTTTTTCCTTTGCTTTCACTTTTGTCTTGGACTCTGATTTATATTTCGACTGCGCTCAATATCCGTCTGATTAACTTGATGGACTATGATTGTTTTTTCCTCACCCCCTGCCCCTCTCCAAAGTTGGAGAGGGGAGATAAAAAATCTGTGTAAATCTTCAGTGTCATCTGTGTGCTAATTTCTTCGTCCGCAGGCAATTTTCAATTTTCAATTCTTAATTTTCAATTCTCAATTCCCAGCATTATTCTTCCACTAACATATTGCAGCCGCGGATATCGGCATAGTCGAAACGTCCCAAGACTTCAAAACTTCCGTCTGTTCTGTATTTACCCAAATCCTGAGTGGCGATAAAAGAACAGGAATACAAATTCGCCAGATCTATCACATTGACGCCGCCTTGTTTGTCGGAGGTTTGTAGAATACTCAAAGGATCATGGACGTCGCGTAAAAGGATTTTCATCCATGGCGGACAACGAAACGATTCGCCATTGCTACTGTATGCCTGAGAAAGCAGTTCCGTCATCCCGTATTCGGAATAGACAACAGGAACACCAAATCCCTGTGCAAGTTTGCGATGCAGTTCTTCCCGCAGTATTTCTTTTCTTTTTCCTTTCATGCCTCCTGTTTCAAAGACGAGCAAATTACCGTCGGAAAAACGATATTTTTCGATTACGTCCAACAATGCGAAACCAACTCCGAACACCAATGTCTTTTGTCGGGAAAGGATAAGTTGTTGCAGTTTGTCGGCGAAAGCGTCCAAGTTGGACAAATAAAAACCACTGTCCGGATTTTCTGAGCGGACGATCAGTTCATTCAGCATATATGTCAAAGAAGAATTTCCCCGTTCCCGATAAGACGGCAAAAGCGCTAAAATGACAAATTCATTGGGTTGTCCGACAAAATACTCAAAACATCGCAAAAGACTTTCTCCGTATAAGGTTTTGTCTGCCACGTAATGGGTCGAAGTCCGACTGCCTGTTGTGCCGCTGCTGACAAATTCTAACTGCGGGCTGTGTCCTTTTGCTATAATCCGTTGAGTTTTGAACAATTCCACAGGCAAAAAGGGAATTTGTTCTACTGTTTTGATCTCGTCCGACCTGTAGCCAAGCATGTCCGCATAAGAACGGTATATCGAACAATGTTCGTACTGATACCGAAATACCGATAAAGCAATCGACCGAAAATCAGCCTCGTTTTGTATGGAGAAAATCTGTTTACGTAACACGTTTCTATCT
>JAISRU010000222.1 GCA_031273515.1 Bacteroidales bacterium
GTGTTGCAAAAATTCTTTACGCCAGACAGCTAATGCGAGATGTATTTCAGCAACTTTGTTGCTGAAATCTTGCTTTGAATGCTCTCTTAATCCCTTGTTCAACAAGACGAAAACAAAAAAATAATAGAATATTCTGCCAAAAAATACATCAAATTAAAACATAAGGTACTAATCTTGTCAATCCTTAAATCCTGTAAATCCTGATTCAGACAATAAGCGTCCGAAGGCTCATTTTCAATTATCAATTTTCAATTATCAATTAGATTATGCTATCTTTGCAAAACACAAAAATAAATGTTCACATATATCCATTTAGAATGATTGTATTTTTTCAGAAAGAAGCAAACGTTTATGTCGTTGAGAGTTGTAATGAATTTTCGAAGGAAGATCGGTTGAAGTTGTCATGGTTGTTTTCTAATGCAATACAGTCCGAAGCGTCCTTTTTGGAGGGCGTCTTTATCGGACCGCGCATAGTCAGTCCGTGGAGTACCAATGCGGTGGAAATAACACAGAATATGGGTCTGGAAGGGATCAGTCGCATAGAACTCTTCGAAAGAATTAACTCCCCTTCGTCCGACATACATGCGCAAGAGTATGCTCGAACCATCTGCGATCCCATGTTGCAGGAAGTTTATATTAATATCGGACAAGACGTCTTTATGCAGAAGCAAAGTCCTGTCCCCATACAATATATCGACGATCTGCATGACTATACCCAAAAAGAAGGTCTGGCATTGAGCGAAGAAGAAATTCAATATCTCGAACAATTGTCCCGAAGATTAAACCGCAGACTTACCGATTCGGAAGTATTTGGATTCTCGCAGGTCAATTCGGAACATTGTCGGCATAAGATTTTCAACGGAACATTTATCATCGACAACGAAGTAAAACCATTTTCTTTGTTCGAACTGATAAAGAAAACTTCACAGGAGCATCCCAATCGATTGATATCGGCATACAAAGACAACGTGGCTTTTATCGAAGGTTCACAGGCAGAACAGTTCGCACCTTTACAGCATGACCGTCCGTCGTATTTTCATATCAGGATGACAGATACGGTTTTGTCTCTCAAAGCGGAAACCCATAACTTCCCCACAACCGTCGAACCTTTCAACGGAGCCGCTACAGGTTCGGGTGGAGAAATCCGCGACCGTATGGCTGGAGGAACAGGCAGTATCCCCATGGCTGGAACAGCTGTCTATATGACCTCTTATCCCCGTTTGTCGAATGACAAGCAGTGGGAAAACAACATTGTCGCTCGAAAATGGCTATACCAGTCGCCGGATGAAATTCTGATCAAAGCGTCCAACGGAGCAAGCGATTTCGGCAATAAATTCGGACAACCCCTCATTTGCGGTTCGCTCTTGACCTTTGAACATCATGAAAATGAAAAAACACACGGTTTCGACAAAGTGATTATGCTTGCCGGAGGCGTCGGCTATGCCAAAAAACATCATGCCCTCAAACATGAACCTTCCGCAGGAGAAAAGGTGATTGTACTCGGAGGAGATAATTACCGTATCGGCATGGGCGGAGGAGCTGTTTCTTCGGTGGCTACGGGAGAATTTTCAAAGTCGATAGAATTGAATGCCGTCCAACGCTCTAATCCGGAGATGCAAAAAAGGGTCTTCAATACGATCCGCGCCCTGACCGAAATGGATGAAAATCCGATTATCTCTATCCATGACCACGGAGCGGGCGGACATCTGAACTGTCTGTCGGAATTGTTGGAAGATACCGGCGGAAAAATCAATGTGGATAATCTGCCTGTGGGTGATAAAACATTGTCTGTAAAAGAAATTCTTGGCAATGAGTCGCAGGAACGCATGGGATTGTTGCTCAAAGAACAAGACGTCGACCTGATACAGCGTATTGCGCAACGGGAACGTTCTCCACTTTACGTCGTCGGAGAAACTACCGGAGATAAACGACTGCTTTTCGAACAAACAAAAGAAAATGGCGTAGCTGTCGATCTGACTGTTTCGGATATGTTGGGAAATTCACCCAAGACAATCATCACAGACTGTACGGAACAAGAAACATTTGCTCCCATTCAGGAAGACGTCTTTGGCGATCTGGAAAAAGAGATAGAAAATGTCCTGCGTTTGGAAGCGGTCGCATGTAAGGATTGGCTGACCAATAAGGTTGATCGGTCTGTGACGGGTAAAGTCGCCATGCAGCAATGTTGCGGTTCGTTGCAGTTGCCTTTGAATAATCTGGGGGCTGTCGCGCTTGATTTCACCGGAACAAAAGGAATCGCGACTGCCCTTGGACACGCTCCCGCTATTGCGCTGATTAATCCTGAACACGGTTCGGTAATGTCAATCGCCGAAGCGCTTACGAATATCGTATGGTCTCCTTTGGACGGAGGATTGTCGGCTGTTTCTCTGAGCGCTAACTGGATGTGGCCCTCGAAAAACAAAGGTGAAGACGCTCGTTTGTATCGAGCAGTGGAAGCGGCGTCCGATTTTGCCCGTCGATTGGGGATCAATATTCCTACGGGTAAGGATTCTTTGTCGATGACGCAGAAATATCCCGACGGAACCGTTGTCTTTTCGCCCGGAACGGTCATTGTTACTGCTGTTGGAGAGGTAAAGGATATCCGAAAGATCGTATCGCCCGTCTTGCAGTCCAGAGAAAATTCCAAGATATTGTATATCGACCTGTCCTGCGACAGTCTGAAACTCGGCGGGAGCAGTTATGCACAAACATGCAGCGCACTGGGGAACGAAACTCCTTCGGTGAAAGATGTGGATTATTTCAAGAAAGCATTTGGGGTCATTCAGCGGTTGGTCGAGGAGGAGCAGCTGCTCGCCGGACACGATATTTCGGCAGGAGGAATGATTACCGCTCTGTTAGAAATGACATTTGCCGATAATCGTCTGAGTTTGGATGTGGATTTATCTGACATAGAAGAAAAAGATATTCGGAAGATACTCTTTGGGGAAAATTCGGGCGTCTTGCTGCAAGTGGAAAACGCAAATGAAGTCGGACTGATCCTGCAAAAAGAAGGAATACGCTTTGTGCCGATTGCGACGCTGAATCTGCAGGAACATCATCAGAGAATGACATTAAAGAAAGACAGTCTGTTTCTGACGTTGGATACCGATCATTTGCGCGACGTCTGGTATGAAACTTCTTATTTGCTCGACTGTAAACAAAGCGGGACGGAAAAAGCGACCGAGCGTTACGATAACTATAAAAATCAGACATTGTATTACCGATTTCCGAAGCAGTTCAGGGGG
>JAISRU010000094.1 GCA_031273515.1 Bacteroidales bacterium
TAAACAAGTACGAAAGAGTGAAAACAGAACAAGAATGTTTTCGTCATTGTGCAGTGCAGATCACAAAGCAATGCGTATGCTTGCGCACGGTCATTTTCAATTTTCAATTTTCAATTTTCAATTAATTATACTTGCTTTTTTATGTTTTTCGTGTGCTCAGCAGGCGCATCTTACGGGAGGAGATCAGGATGTTACGCTTCCTGTTATTCTCAATCAAGAGCCTCCTCATTTGACAACGGCATTTCAGGCTGCGCATATACGGATTTATTTCGATGAATATGTCGAACTTGTTAATCCGAGTGAAACTTTTCTGATTTCGCCTCCACTTCCCCGTCAGCCCGATTATGTTCTGAAAGGGAAATCGCTGATTATTACTCTCAACAATGAACTTGCTGACAATACGACCTACATTATCAGTTGTAATCAGGGTATCAAAGACCTGACAGAAGGTAATTTTCTACCTCTGACGACATTTGTTTTTTCTACAGGCGATTATATTGATTCTTTAAGTCTTGCAGGATGTGTAAAAAATGCTTTCACCTTGCTTCCCGAAGAAAAAACAGGCGTTATGCTCTATCGGTATGACGAGGATTCTATATTGCTGAAAAATCCGCCGTATTATTATACAACAACCGATCAGCAGGGGAATTTTCTCTTTTCCAATGTAGCGGAAGGCGTTTATCAGTTGTGTGCGTTGAGCGATAAAAACAAAAATTATCTCTTCGATCAGACGGATGAGCTGGTTGCTTTTTCGTCCGATCCTGTAACTCCCGTCTATATTGCACCGCCTCCTGTTATTTCGACCGATACAAGCAATTCAACCAATACAGACACAACGGCGACAGTGCAGGACAGTCTTGCTTATCCTCCGATTGATTATTCGACAAATACGCTTTGGATGTTTGAAGAACAGGATACGAGTCTTCGGTTTTTACGTCGGGAGTTCAAAGGCAATTATCGGCATGATTTTATTTTCAAGAACAGCATTGAGGATTTTCAGTTAAATCAAATCAGCAACAAAGATACGCTTATTACCTGTTTAATTCGATACAACAAAACTCAGGATACCCTCAGCGTTTTCCTGACGTCGTTTTCGTCCGAGCCGGTCGACTTTGAATTATATGCCAATCGACAGTTATTAGATACAATCAGTTTCAATCCTTCTCAAAAGACGATGGCTACAGGAAGAGCGTCCCGCAGATCCGATACCGCAGCGAATTATCTTACTTATCAGGAAATAACCAAAGGAGAACTGAATCAGTCGCCCTGTATTCTGTTCACCTCGCCCGTACAGACTTTCGATTCCACCCGATGTTTGCTGATAGAACAACGTAAAGACGGAAACGATACGCTGCCCATAATATGTTCATTTATCGACAGTATCAAAACCATGCTGACATTCCCTTATCCTTACAAAGAAAAGACGACCTATACGCTTTTATGTCCCGATTCTCTTTTTTGGTCATGGTACACGACCTGTAACGATACGATAGCTGTGAATTTCACCACGAAATCGTCTAAAGATTACGGGGCAATTCGGATCAATTATCAGCTTGAGCAGGAAGGTAATTATATTGTACAGTTGCTTTCGGGCGACAAGTCGGATATTGTACAGGAAGATTTTATTGTTTCTGACAAATCGGTTACTTATAATTATCTGAAGCCTGCGAAATACCGCATTCGAGTAATTGCCGACGCCAACAATAACAAAAAGTGGGACAGTGGAAAATACATTATTCGTCAGCAGCCCGAAAAGATTATTTATTTCGACAAGATCATTGATTTACAGCCCAACTGGAAAGTAGAGGAAACTTTCAACGTGCTTGCGTCAATAATTGATAATTGATAATTGATAATTGTCTGCGGACGCTTTTGTCTGAACTCTGATTTATATTTCGACAAGCTCAATATCCGTCTGATTTACTGATGAACATGATTTTCTTGTTCGCTTCCCCTTTGTCTGAATCAGGATTTTCAGGATTTAAGGATTAGCATGATTACCATTTGGGTGATTATTTTTAGCACACAGATAAACACAGATGCAACAGATTTACACAGATTTTATTTTTTCTTTCTGCGTATTTCTACCGGTATTCTGCAAGAAACAATAATCGTCGATTTGCGCTCTCGTTCACTCGTCCACTCGTTCACTCGTCCACTCGTTCACTTGTCCACTCGTTCACTCGTCCACTAATAATCGGCGCACAAAAAAAGGGACTGCCCACATGTCGGAACAGTCCCAAGTAACATCTACTAAAAACTTTTAGTACGCAATGCCTTGAGCAATCATTGCTTCGGCAACTTTAATAAAGCCTGCTATATTAGCGCCTTTTACATAGTTGATATAGCCATCTTTTTCTTTTCCGTATTTCACGCAATTGGCATGAATACTGTTCATGATAGCATTCAGTTTTTCATCAACTTCTTCTCTCGACCATGCAAGTTTCATAGAGTTTTGCGACATTTCCAAACCGGATGTGGCTACACCTCCTGCATTGGCGGCTTTACCCGGTGCAAAAGCTACTTTCGCTTTCTGTAAAGCGGTAACTGCTTCTGCGGTACAACCCATGTTCGATGTTTCAACCACGTACTTAACGCCATTTTGAATTAACAATTTAGCGTCTTGTTCGTCCAATTCGTTCTGAATAGCACAGGGAATAGCAATATCTGCTTTTGCTTCCCACACTTTCTTTCCGGGGAAGAATTTAGCCGACGGATACTTCTGTGCAAAAGGAGCAACGACATTGTTACGTGTCTGGTTCAGTTCGTCCATATAGGCAATTTTTTCGCCGGTGATACCGTCTTCGTCGAGGATATAACCATCAGGTCCTGAAATAGCGACAACTTTTGCGCCCAATTCTTCCAATTTAAGCGCTGCGCCCCATGCCACATTACCGAAACCCGACAAAGTAACACGTTTTCCTTTTAGCTGATCTTTCTTTTCGGCAAGCATGCCTTCGAGGAAATACACAGCTCCAAAACCGGTTGCTTCAGGACGGATCAGAGAACCACCCCATTCGAGTCCTTTACCTGTCAAAACGCCTACATGTTCTCCGCGGAGGCGTTTGTACTGTCCGTACATAAATCCGATTTCACGTCCGCCAACGCCTATATCGCCAGCAGGAACATCTGTTTCAGGTCCTATGTACTTTTGCAGTTCGGTCATGAACGACTGACAAAAACGCATTACTTCGCCGTCCGATTTACCGGTCGGATCGAAATCAGAACCACCTTTGCCGCCTCCCATTGGAAGGGTTGTCAATGAGTTTTTAAAGGTTTGTTCAAACGCTAAAAACTTCATCGTGTCTTCCGTTACCGACTTGTGAAAGCGTAATCCGCCTTTGTAAGGTCCAATTGCCATGTTGTGTTGAACACGATAACCACGATTTACCTGTATCTGACCTTTGTCATCTACCCATGTAACCTTGAATTTCACAATTCTTTCCGGTTCCAAAATCCTCTCTACGATTGCATATTTATCGTACTTTGGATGTTCATTTACAAAATCAGCAATTGTTTCCAATACTTCTTTTGCAGCCTGCAAATATAAAGGTTGTGCAGGATTTTTGGCTTCTAATTCAGCCATTATCTTTTTAAGATCCATAACTTTTTGTTTTAGTTTACTTTAACTTTATTTTTTTTACTAAAAAATTTTTTCCCATCCCTTCGGAATGGAGTTACAAAGGTAATAGATTTTACGGAAAAAACAGAACATTTTTTCATTTTTTTTTATGGGCAATAAATACATGTATTTTAAGCACATACGGACTAATATTTCTTTTTTACCGCCTCGTCCGACCTTCCAACAGTCGGAAAAAGGGTGAAAATTTGCAGCAATAATCCCTCTGACGGCGATTTTGCAGGATAATTTACCACTCGTCCCTGAGAATCTATCAGGACGCCTAACGGCAGACTGTATGCAGCATAATCCTCTATAAAAAGAAAATTCCCTCCGAAATGCAGAAACTTCCATGTAAACTCTTTGTATGTATTGACAAAATGATACAAACCTGCCTGTTCAAAATCGAGCATAACACTGACAATTTGCAGACTGTCTTTGTATTGTTCCTGCAATGATTTTAATATCAACATTTCGCGAATACAGTCTTCACAGTAAGAAGTGAAAAAATGAAGATATAAATAGCGTCCTTTGAAATCGTCCAGACTGACAGGAGAATTATAAACGTCTTTGAGCATAAAGTTCGGCGCTTTTGTTCCCGATTTCAGTGTCTGTAAATGGTCGATTAAATTATTTGCCATTAACCGATGCTCCCGAAATTTGCTTTCCTTGTTCATTTGAGATAACAAAAACAGAATATTATAATGATTAAATTCATCCTCGAACCCGTATAATTCGCCCAAGCCTTTGATGAATACCATTTCGCGTATCTTTTCATTCAGTAAGACAGGATCTTTTCCCATTTCATCCAAGAGTTTATAGTAATTTCGTTCCCCATTGATGTTCTGGTATAATACCTGATGTGTGATTTTTCGCGTACCGGCGTAAAGATAATTCTCAAAAAAACTGTTGAAGAAATCCATGTATGCCGTGTTATTATAATATATATATGGACTGTTCAGGTATTTATCGTACAATTTAGACTTGTCTTTGTGATAATACAACAAATCGATATACGCTATTTTGTATCGGGTGTAGACGGAATAATAATCTGTCGCATCTTCCTGTATGGGAAAACGTTCGGTGAGCAGTCCGACGATACTGTCATAGATGTGTATCGGTGGATGAGAAAATAAATACTGACTGTACAAATAGAAAAAATACGAATAATAACGGTCGAAACGATTGATTTTATAGTTTAATTCGTTTGTATCGGAAGAGGTAATGCGAATTTCAACCGAAGCGCCCAGCATCTCTGCATCGATGCGTTTCAACATATTTTCGTCGGCAAATAATTTCACTTGATACTGTTTTTCGGGTTCGATATACATCTGTCCGTAGATTGTATTGCAGGCAAGGATGAGAACAGTGGTTTCGTCAGTAGCAATCTGCACACGGAAATTGCCTTCGTTGTCCACCTTTGTCTGGGCGCATAGAACACGCTTCTGCAAAGATAAATCGTTGTAAAAATAAAATCTTAGCGTATTGTTTTTCGCAAAAGAGGCTTCTCCTTCAATCACAACGGGCTTCAGTGAAAAAGCTGGCACGAGTTGACAAAGAAACAACAGTCCTAAAAAACAGTTTCTACAATTCATACTGTTCTTGTTTTAGTATGGGCAAGAGTGTAGCCGGAACAAATGCCGAAACATCTCCTCCGTTTTTCAGAATATCTCTCACCACCGAAGAAGATACGCCAACACATTGGGAATCGGTCAGCAAAAATATTGTTTCGATAGAAGGAGCTAATAATTTATTGGCATTCGCCATCGAAGATTCCGTATGCCAATCGATGCCCGACCGTAATCCTCTTACGATATAATTAATATGGTGTTCCATACAAAAATCAATGGTAAGTCCTTTGTATGAAACGACCTGAATATTTTTCACTTCGGCAAATGTTTTCTCAATAAAAAGAATTCGTTGCTCGAGCGAAAACATACATCGTTTATCCGTATTTTCACCGATAGCGATAAACAGACATTCAAACATGCCGGCAGCACGCAATGCAATGGATTGATGTCCTTTGGTTATTGGGTCGAACGAACCCGGGTATATTGCCACACTCATTGTATTCCGATTTTATTATTCTGTTTCGATGTATATCAACGCACCCGTAAGCGCATCTATTTTGCAGGAAATAACATCGGAAGGCAAAGGAAGCGTATCCCCAAACTGTGAAACGGGATATATGCCGAAATCCTGTACCCAATCATTTCCTTTATATAAAGATAGCGTATAATAGAGCGGTTTTCGATAGTACAGAAAATCGGATTTCCCTTTTGCAACAACTTTTTCCTGTGTATCGACAGACTGTTTTTTATCCGCTGTATTGGAAGTTTGGTAGAGGTCGTTTGCTGTCAGACGAAGCGAATAAAGTACTTTTTGTGCATCCTGTCGATTGTCGTTTATACCGTATTTTCCCGAAAAATAAAACAAAGGCAAGGTAATTGTCGATTCTTTTTTCAGAGGCGTCAGGGTAAAGTCGAAAGATAATTCTTCTTTTTGGGTAATGCCTCTGAAAAGCGCAAGAAAATCATCTTCTTTTTTCTGCAGTTCCGAAAGCATGCGATCTAAATGGGAGTAATCTGTTTCATGGTCGCCGTTTATAAGCAGCCAGCGGGCTTCGCGTATTGTTTCTATTGTTTTCATGGCTTCTTCTGCCTGTTGCTGTGTAGGTTTGGTGAAGGATCGTTTATTTATGACAGGCGTTAAAATCGTCGTCACGCTGTCTACTATCACCGGAACGTATGTCGTATCATATCTGACGGTCAACGCATCGGCAGTATAAACGGGAAACAGGTTCTGCGCTAAAACACCCGCTTTGTCTTCGGATTGTTTCTCCGACAGAAAAGACTGTCTTGGAAGCGTATAATTGGCTAATAACAATTCCTTATACAACAGATGATACTTCGTAGCATGTTTCTGTTTCAGTTCCGCATGGTAGATATGCTCCCGATCGATTTGCGAATGTATTTCAACATCGATTTGTGCAATCGTATAATAAACGGTATCTTCATTCACCACCGACGTAAGTCCGGTTACTTTTCCCGCATGACCCGCCAACGGACCTTTGTATCGATTTGTTTGATCAATCCGAACATGTACCGTAAAATAGTTCTGCGGCAATGCATAATAAAAACTTTCCTTTATTTTCTTTGTTTTCTTTTCATTCACTGTGTCCTGTCCCGTGGTCTGAACAGGCATGCTCAATAAATAAATCCCACATAATATAAGATAACGAACTCCTTTCATGTTTTGTAATCTGTTTTTGCAAAAGTACACAAAATTAATTGAGAATTGAAAATTGAAAATTGAAAATGGCGCAAAGCGACGCAAATAACACACCCGTCATTGCCTTTGTCTTGAACTCTGATTTATCTATTTAACTGATTAACATGATTACCATACGGATGATTTTTATTTCCCGCAGAATACCGCAGAATAACCGCAGAGTTACGCAGAAATTACATAGATATCCACGGAGAAAATCCTGCTAATCCTTAAATCTTGTAAATCGACGCACGAAGCGAGAGCAGAGGCAAACTTGTTTGCTTCTGTCGAGCAAGAAGGAGAGAGGCGAAGCCAATCCTGATTCAGACAAAGTGAAACAATCCTCGTCGCTTTGCGCCATTATTAATTATCCATTATCCATTATCAATTGTAAAAAAGGGCTACCCGAAGACAGCCCTAAATTCTAT
>JAISRU010000143.1 GCA_031273515.1 Bacteroidales bacterium
CCTGCAGCTGAAAAAAGTAAGCAAAAAAAGCCGCTCGCTGTACCTGTCTTGGCTAAATTTTTTTACACTCGCTACAAATGCTGAACTCCTTCCTCCTTGCAGTTCGGCAAAGTCAGCAAACTGCCGCTACGCTCACTCGCTGCGTCGGGAAGTCAAACAACAGCATTTGCTTTACGCTCGTGTTGCAAAAAATCTTTACGTCAAACAGCTAATGCGAGATGTATTTCAGCAACAAAGTTGCTGAAATCTTGCTTTGGATGCTCTCTTAATCCCTTGTTCGACAAGACGAAAACAAAAAGACAATAGAATATTCTGCCAAAAATTACATCAATTTCAAACATAAAGTACTAACGCGGGATAGGCATTGCCGTCCTTTATGCGACAATTTGAAATGTCCCCATTCAATAGTTGCAGCTACTTTCATCTCAAAGTAGCTTTACTTTCGACCCAAAGTAAATTTACTTTCCAAAGCAGGATTGCTTTCGACCCAAAACAGATGCAAACTTGTTTGACTATGCCTAACGGCAAGGAGAAAGCCCGAAAGGCAATCACATAAATCAGAGTCCAGACAATCATTCAGAACTTCTGGGCTTCGAACATTTCGGCTTTTTCTTTAAATGCAGACGTAATCGGTTTGGATGTATTTGTAGTCCGATCGTATCCCGACAAAATAGAAAGACAAACACTTTTTATCTTTCCCGTATTATCGTCGACGATACGCTGCATCATGGTGATGCTTTTGTTGCCGATTGCCGTTATTTTCGTCTCCACACTGATTTTATCCTCAAAAAGAATTGCCTCCCGGAAATCACAACTTGTGTGGACAAGTACTTTATCCATCTTCTCCCATTGGATGGGATCGTTTAAGTGTCCTAAATAATGCAGTCGTCCGACATCGTAGTAAGCATAAATAACACCGTTGTTCACATGTCCGAAAGGGTCTAAATCGGTCATTCGGATTTGAACAGGCGTCTTATGTCGATATATTAAATCTTGATTATCCATTACTGCATTAAAAAAGATACGGCTTTGCAATCAACTGTTGCAAAGCCGTATGTATGAAAAATCAGCATCCTGTGTAGTCGCAATTACTGCAGCAGATACAGCCGCTTTGAAAAATAAGCGTGTCCTGAGAACAATTGGGACAAGTCTTGCCTGTTTTTGTTCCGTCTTTAATGTATTTGCTCAAAGCACGGGATACTCCTTTTGTCCATGTTACAATACTGTCGTTTTCTAAATTAAGATTTGCAACTAAATTGACAACATTAGGCAACGGCATTCCCTGCCTCAAGATACCGGAAATCAGTTTGGCATAATTCCAATATTCTTTCTTAAATGTACGGGACAATCCGCCAATGGTACACTCGAAACCGTCTTTATCGGTATAGATAAAATCATATCGGGCATGTTCCATCTCTGGAGTTTTTGTCCGCAACACCCAGCCTTTTGTAATGTCGGGATGTAAATGGAAACGACTGGCTCTACCTGTGAAAATCTCATAAGGTCTGTTTTCATACAATCCGATAACGGCAATCCATTCTTCCTCTTCATTTTTAAACCGAACAACATCTGCTTCCAATTTCTCCGGTCGTGTGGAAGACAGGGCTTTGTTTCCTGTTTTTTTGCCTTGGGTAAGAATTCCGGGTCGAGATCCTTCCCGATAAATGGTCATTCCTTTACATCCGCATTCCCATGCTGTCCGATAGATATTGCTTATAATGTCTTCCGTTATGTCCTCCGGTAAATTGACGGTAACGCTAATGGAATGATCTACCCATTTTTGAACAGCGCCCTGCATTTTTACTTTCATCAACCAATCTATTTCGTAGGCGGTAGATTTGGCATAAGGCGATTCCTCTCTGAGTTTATTCAGATCTTCGTCCGACATATCTATCAACTTTTTTGGATCGTAACCCTTGCTTTTTGCCCATGTCGCAAATGCATGATGCAAAACATAGTATTTTTCAAAAGCATCTCCATTATTCTTGTCGACATAGTCTACCTTTACGTTTTTATCTTTCGGATTTACTTTGCGACTGCGGGAATATCGGATTCCATAAGCAGGTTCGATGCCTGAACTTGTTTGCGTGCAAGTACTTACACTTCCTGTAGGAGGAATGGTAAGCAGAGCGATATTGCGTCGTCCGTGTATAGTCATGTTTTGATACAATTCGGGGTCTGCTTCGCGCAAACGTTTGATAAAAGGGTTCTGACTTTCTTTGGCTGTATTGTATATTTCAAATTTACCGCGTTCTTTGGCAAGTTCTACCGACGAACGATATGCCGCCAATGCCATTTGTTTATGTACTTCGGTAGAAAATTCGATGCCTTTTTCTGATCCGTAGCGAATATTGAGCGCAGCAAGCATATCTCCTTCTGCAGTAATACCCAAACCCGTCCGACGACCATTAATAATTTTTTCCCTGATTTTGTTCCACAATTCTGTTTCTACCTGCTTAATATTTTCCGATTCAGGGTCTGATGCTATTTTTTGCAGAATTGCATCGATCTTTTCTACTTCCAGATCAATCAGATCATCCATCAGACGCTGTGCTATGGCAACGTGCGATTTGAATTTTTCAAAATCAAAAGAAGCCGTTTCTGTAAACGGATTATTTACATAACTGTACAGGTTCAATGCCAGCAGACGGCAACTGTCATAAGGACAAAGCGGTATTTCTCCGCATGGATTGGTGGATACGGTTTCGAACCCAAATTCGGCGTAACAATCGGGGACAGATTCTTTTTTGATGGTATCCCAAAATAAGACGCCGGGTTCTGCCGATTTCCATGCGTTATGAATAATCTTATTCCAGATTTTGCGGGCGTCCACTTCTTTTCGCACGTCTGGATTTTTGGCATTGACGGGATATTGCTGAATATAGGGCGCTCCTGTTTTCACGCAATGCATAAATTCGTCGTCTAATTTCACGGAAACATTAGCTCCCGTAACTTTATCTTCCTCCATTTTGGCGTCTATGAATTTTTCGACGTCAGGATGTTTGATGGAAATACTTAGCATCAAAGCGCCTCGTCTTCCGCCCTGAGCCACCTCCCGTGTGGAATTAGAATAGCGTTCCATAAAAGGAACAATGCCCGTCGAAGTGAGCGCACTGTTGTTCACACGACTTCCTTCGGGACGAATATGTGATAAATCGTGTCCGACGCCTCCGCGTCGTTTCATCAACTGCACCTGTTCTTCATCTGTTTTCATGATCGCTCCGTAAGAATCGGAATTACCGTCTTGACCTATAACAAAACAGTTCGACAAAGAGACTATCTGAAATTTGTTTCCTATTCCAAACATGGGACTGCCCTGAGGAACAATATAACGAAAGTTTTTCAATAAGTCGTTAATCTGTGTTTCGTTTAAAGGATTGACGTATTTTTGTTCGATACGGGCAAATTCCTGAGCGATACGTCGATGCATATCATCGGGAGTCAGTTCCAATAAATTACTTTCTTTATCCCGCAATGCGTATTTATTTACCCATACTTTAGCCGCTAATTCGTCGCCATTAAAATAATCAATTGTTTTTGCCAGCGCTTCTTCTGATGTATATTTCTTCATTGTATGTTTTTTACCTGTTATTTCTTGTGTCTCTTGTATTGGATGTATTTCTTGTATTTGAGGTATTGGATGTATTTCGGATATACTGCTGTTATCCGTTTCCTCTTGAGGAACCTCCTGCGGAGAATGCGCAGGTCGAGATTTGGTTCGGACATCGATCAATAAATCTTTAGGGTCCTTCATTTGGTCTAATCTTGCCGAAATCTTGTCGTACTTTTCTGTTTCGAGTCTATTCTCGTCATTGTCAGTTTGTTTAGATGTAAATAAGTCTTTTAAAAAATCCATAAACGTATTATTTTCAATTACTTAATAAAATTTATTATTGTGTGCGGAGAAACCAATCTCCTGTTTGTATCCGTATTAAAACATTGAAAAACAAGCGGACATGTTGTCGTGCATGCCATATTGAAATTCATTACAAAGATAGCGAAGATGAAATGAATATTTGAACGCAAAATAAAAAAATAATCAACAAAATGCTGTTTAATTCTTCTCGTTGATTTAGAGTTGTTTTGAAAAAAACAGCCAAACGAAAATGCTGTTTTGAGAACTACACTGCAAAATATTTACAGCAGACACATCGAAATTAAAGATTTTTTAACATTTTGTTTTTTAAATGTTACATTCTAAGATGAAATCAGCACAAATCGAATTAAACAGCTGTGAAATAAATAATTTATAAGCGTTAATTTCGTCAGAGATTGGATATTGGTAATCTGATTGAAAGTGAATTGTGAGAATTTTCTTTCATGCCATTCGGACGAAGATTGTCTTGAACTCTGATTTATATTTCGACAAGCTCAATATCCGTATTGAGTGTAGCCGAAATATCAATTACCGGCGGTTGAGCCTGTCGAAACTGAGCGTAGTCGAAATATGAAGTTCGACCTCGAAGAGGTCAAATGTTTATAGAAGAAATATACGTCTCTGTTGTACGACTCCCAAAGGGGTCGAATTGCAACACAACATCTTTTTTTCTAAAATATACGATGCCTTCGGCATCAAAACCGTCATACATTATTTATTTTCCATTGCTATACAGATTTAGATGGTGTCATGTTTTTATTGATATAATCATAGGCAATTTGAATGCGTCGTCGATATTCCAATTTTGCTTTATAATACCTGCACACAATGCGGGAGTACGGGGCGTAAAAGTTTTATCC
>JAISRU010000252.1 GCA_031273515.1 Bacteroidales bacterium
ACGGAGAAAATTTCCAGATTGTCTATTCCGATACGCCCGGCATCCTGACCCCAAACTACAAAATGCAGGAGTATATGATGAAATATGTGGAAAATGCGCTCCACGACAGCGACATTCTGATCTATATGACCGAATGCGGAGAAACAGGCGGCAATCAACATATCATAGATTGCGTTCTTCGTGCGGAGAGTCCGCTTATTCTGATTATCAACAAAGTGGACAAGGGAAATGAAGAGCAGGTCAAGGCGTCCGAACTATACTGGAATACGCTCCTGCATCCTCAGAAAACATGTTGTATTTCCGCCTTGCAGCAAACGAATATACAGGAACTGATCGACGCCGTCGCAGGATTATTGCCGATATCGCCCCCTTATTTCCCCAAAGACGAACTGACAGACCGTCCTGTGCGATTTTTCATCTCGGAAATCATTCGGGAAAAGATACTGCTGCAATATCGAAAGGAAATTCCTTACAGCGTCGAAATCGAGGTAACGGAATACAAAGAAGAAAAACACATCACACGCATCAGCGCCGTTATTTTTGTCGAACGGGAAAGTCAGAAGGCAATCATACTCGGACATAAAGGACAGGAAATAAAAGAACTTGGAACGAAATCCAGAATGGCAATAGAAGCATTTATCGGACAAAAAGTATATCTGGAACTGAGCGTGAAAGTACAAAAAGACTGGCGAAACGACGAAACGCGACTCCGCCGATTTGGTTACGGAATTTAATCATGGACAATCATGCTATATCAGACACAGGGACTTATTTTGCATTGTTTTATGCATACGGATGCAAAAATGATCATCAAGATATATACCAAATCTTTCGGGACGATTTCTTACCTCGATTTCCGAAGTTCCAAAAAGAAACATACAAATCTGTTTTTGCCGATGTCCCTGATAGAGTTCACAGGAGAACGAAAAAACAAAGCGAACTTCGATTATATCAAAGATCCGAAAATTCTGGCGACTCCCGACCCGATACAATTCGACATAGTCAAATCGAGTATCAGTATGTTCTTGAACGAAGCGCTCTATAAACTGCTTTTCGATGCGGCGGAGGATGGTTCTTTGTTTGATTTTTTATTTTCTTCTCTCACCCGTTTCTTTTGTCAGACGATGCCTGCGCCTGATTTTCATTTGCGATTTCTGGTTGCCTTGATGCAGGAACTTGGTTCATCTCCCAAAGATAATTATTCGTCGGAATATGCTGTTTTCAGTGTTGAGAAATCCTGTTTCGAGGCGCATCCTCTTCCGAATAAAGAACATCAGATGCTCTCTCTGTATATGCATCGACTGCTTCAGCATGATTTGTTTCCTGATAGTCCGCAAGACATTATTCCTTATCCGTATCGCAATCCTTTGTTGGAACTGATCCTGCGGTATTATTCGACCCATATCGCCAATCTGTCCCAGATGAAATCTCATACTATACTCAAAACCGTCTTACACACTTAATCTAATTGAGAATTGTCTTGAACTGTGATTTAAATGATTAACATGATTACTATACGGATGATTATTATTTCCCGAAGAACAACGCAGAAATCACACAGAGAAAATCCTGTTAATCGACGCACGAAGCGAGAGCAGAGGCAAACTTGTTTGACTATGCCGAGCAAGAAGGAGAAAGTCCGAAGGGCAATCCTGATTCAGATAATAATGAGTTGGCATATTATAATAGACAGAAACATAAGACAAATCAACAGTTTGACTATGCGCAGTATTCTTAGTGCAGTTTTGTATAAAGAGAAGGCATTTTCGGCAGTTACGGTTGTCGGATAATTGAAGATATGCGGATAATGTGCCAGAATCGTCACGCCGACATACACAAAAAGACTTGCAATCGGCAGTGTGAGATAGGTATTTTTTGATCCAAAGGCGTCGACTTTTCCTGAGAGATCATAATGTACAGGAACAATATCAGGCGCATTGAAGAAAAAGATCAGTGTGAAAACAACGGAACAAACAACAACAATTACCGACAGTATTTCTATCACATAATCGAACGTTGTCAGCTGAATTTTATAACGAGGTCTTTCCATTTTGATTTACAATAATTGTTCTTTGAATTTCCGATTGTCTATTAAGCCTAATCACCCGCAGGCAATTCTCAATTTTCAATTTTCAATTTTCAATTATTTATGTTTGTTATTTTTTTAATATTTCTTGCAGATCAGCGACAATACGTTCTGCTTGTGTAGTACCTGCAATACGTTTTACTTCCTTACCGTTTTTGAAAATAATCAGGACAGGAATATTCGTTATACTGTATTTTGCGACCGTAGCTTTGTTATTATCGACGTCTAATTTATAAAAAGTCACTTGATTGTGCATTTGTTTGGCAGCTTTTTCGTATTCAGGATAAAGAATATGACAGGGCTTGCACCATATTGCCCAAAAATCAACAATGACCGTTTTGTTGGAATGCAAATCGGTTTCAATACTTTTGTCGTTTGTCGGACGAATATACTTATGTTTTTTGTCAGGATTTTGCCCGTAAGAAAGACTGACGCTCAATAATAAAGACAATACGATAAAGTTCGTTACCCCTGCTTTTCTATTCATGTTTACAGAATTTCAGCGTGATTATTGTTGTTTGGGTTTGTTCCATCGGAGAGCGCATTATCTCGTTACCCTGTTTATCCAGCATCATAATGTCACCTGCGACGGTATCCATAATGACATATTCCAAAGGCAGGAAAGTCTGTTTATCGACGGTTATACTCACTTCACGGATTCCCATAGTGTTTGTTTTCATCATTATACCCATTGCTTCTGTTGTTTTTGTACTGTCGGAATACAGTTCGCCCGTACCTTCAATAATACAGGTTGTATCTGTCTGATGTTTCAACTCAAAAACCGTTTCTGCCAACATCGACATTATTTGACTTTTACCTGTCCATTTATCGCCTGTTTGGACAACGCTGTCAGGGTAGAAATTGGTAAGCATTTCAATTTCAACTTTCAGCATTTCGTCCGAAACATAATTTTGATACATTTTTAAGTAGTCTTTCCGCATTGTTTTGGACATCTTTTTGATTTTCGGCTGTAGACTGCTCAATAGATTTTCGGTATTTTTCAGTTTAACTACTTTCCCTTTATTATTAATCCATGCAGAGAAAGATTTGTTTAATATTTCCATTTGCTGTGTAGCAGGATTATAAATATTTAGACTGTCGTAAGACTGCGGACTGGACTTCTGTGATATATTTCCATTCT
>JAISRU010000290.1 GCA_031273515.1 Bacteroidales bacterium
ACTGAAGATATGGAAGATTACTGGGGTAATATTTTAGACGTCTACCAGAAAATGTGGGATATGATCGAAGATTATGAAGAACTGACCTATTCCCTCTCTAAAACCTTCGACTCCGTACAGGCGAACAGAACCAATCAGACTATGAAAGTCCTGACGCTCATTTCTACAGTATTGCTTCCCATTACCTTTATCACCTCTCTCTACGGAATGAATGTCGAACTGCCTTTCGCCGGAAATACATTCGCTTTCGCTCTAATCATGGGAATGTGCGGTCTTATCATCATTATTCTCGCAATCTATTTTAAACGAAAAAAATGGCTCTAATTTCAAACAATCCAAAATCTAATTGAAAATTGATATTTCGACAGGCTCAATATCCATTACCGGTAGTTGAGTTTGTCGAAACTGAGAATTGCCATTCGGAAGATTTTTATTTTCGCGCAGAGTTACGCAGAATTGTCCACTTGTCTACTTGTTCACTTGTTTACTCATTTATCAACAATTGACGTTTGATAAATAATGTCGACAAACGCCGATAATGAAAAAAAACTTAGCTACCTTTGCATTTCAGATTATTAAAACTCAATTACGATGGAAAGAAAAATCAAGATTATCATATTCGTATGTATTGCTTCGGTCTTTTTGCCGATGAACAAAGTAATTGCTTCTTCGTCGGAAGTAAATCAGTCTACAATAGACAGTTTATTGTATATTCCTTCTTCGGATCTGTATCAGCATACGTGGGGAGGCGCAAACACCCGTCTGCGAACCGACCTGCTGAACATCAACAGTGATTATACGCTGCCTTTGCAGTCTGAAACGGAAAGTGCATTTGTTTTTCCGTGTGTGAACAAGCCTCATGTATGTTCTTCCTACGGTATGCGCAACGGAAGAATGCATACAGGAACGGATATAAAACAAAATCTTGGGGACAGCATCGTCGCCGCATGGGACGGCGTTGTGCGTATGGCGAACAATAATTATTACGCTTACGGTGGAACTGTCGTCATTCGACATCACAACGGATTGGAAACGCTGTATGCTCATCTGTCCGACATCGTCGTTTCGGAAAATCAGGAACTCAAAGCGGGAACACTCATCGGATACGCAGGTCGAACAGGCAGAGCTACTACCGAACATCTCCATTTTGAAACACGTTTCCTCTATGAACATTTTAATCCCAATACGATCATCGATTTCAATACGTTCTCTCTGAAATGCGATACATTGTATGTCCACAAAGGAAAATTTACCAATACACCGCCTGTCGTCCTGATAGCAGGTCAGGATACGGTCGAGAGCCCGCAAACAGACTCTGTAGAGAGGGAAACAACGTCCGAAGTGGCAGTTACTGCTCCGAAAGAACAATTATCTTCCGTTCAGACCGTTCAACAAACGCAACCGTCGTCTGCAAAAAGTTACGATATCTATACGGTAAAACAAGGTGATACGTTATACAGTATCGCAAAGAGCAGAAATATGACCGTAGACGAACTCTGCAAGATAAACAACATCCGAAAAGATAACGTATTACAAATCGGACAAAAACTGAAATTAAAATAATGTTACACTTGAAAATTTACATAACCAAATTAAACGTTTTATAATGCTGCAACAAACTATCAAAAAATCGTTTCGACTTTCCGGCAAAGGATTACACGAAGGAAAAAAGGTTACGCTGACTTTCAATCCTGCTCAGGAAGGACACGGAATTAAATTTCAACGTATCGACGTCGCTGAAAAACCGATCATCGAAGCCCTTGCTACCAATGTCTGTCAGACAATGCGAGGAACTTCCCTGCAAAATTATCAGGGTTACAAAGTGAAAACAGTCGAACATGTCATGGCGGCTTTGTCGGGATGCAATGTTCATAATGTGTTGATAGAAATAGACGCCGAAGAAGTGCCTATCCTCGACGGAAGTTCGCTTATCATCGCCAATGCTATACTGAAAGCGGGTATTCTTCCGCAGGAAAAAGAACAGGATGTGTACGTCTTGCAGGAAATCATCCGTTATGAAGACAAAGAAAATAATGTGGAACTGACAGCCATTCCTTCCGACAGTTTCAAATTATCCGTATCCATCGACTATAAAACAAAAGTCTTGGGTTCTGTCCACGCCGATTGGAACGAAACAACCGATTTCGTTAAGGAAATTGCTCCTAATCGCACGTTTTGCTTCCTGCACGAATTGTTACCTCTTATTAAAAGCGGACTCATCAAAGGCGGCGACGTCGATAATGCCGTTATTTATGTCGAGGAAACAATCAGCGACGCCGACAAAAAAGAAATATGCGATTTCTTTAAGGTATCGGACGTTGTCATCAACAGCAATGGGGTTCTCAACAATGTCCCGCTGTATTACAACAATGAAGCGGCGCGTCATAAGTTGCTCGATCTGATTGGCGACCTTGCTCTGACGGGGATACCTCTCCGCGCTCATATTATTGCCCGATGTCCCGGACATACCGCTAATAATGTGCTGGCAAAAATGTTGCTCGACAAGATAAAGAAAGACAAAAATACCGTCTGCTTCGACCTGACCAAAGAGCCGCTCTATAAAATCGAAGATATACAGAAGATATTACCGCATCGTCCTCCCTTTTTGCTCATCGACAGAGTCATGGAAATGGACAATACGCGGGTGATAGGAACAAAGAATGTTACCATCAACGAACCTTTTTTTGTTGGACATTTTCCGGAAGAACCCGTCATGCCGGGCGTCTTGATCATGGAAGGACTTGCGCAAATGGGCGGCATTCTGGCATTGGGACAGGTTCCCGATCCCGAAAATTATCTGACCTATTTTCTGAAAATGGATAAAGTTCGCTGGCGCAAGAAGGTCGTTCCCGGAGATACGCTGGTATATGAAATGGTACTCGCAGAGCCTATCAGAAGAGGAATTGTACACATGCTCGGAAAAGCCTACGTGAACAACAAATTGGTTGCCGAAGGAGATCTGATGGCACAGATAGTTAAAGTAAAATAATCGCTCTGTCTGATCCGCATGTCCGAACGGGAACTCTATTTAGATTATGTCGCTTCGACGCCGCTTTGTCGCGAAAGTCGGGATGCTATGTTGTATGTCATGGATTATGTGTATGCTAATCCTTCTGCCACGCATCTTTTTGGACGCAGAAGCAATGTCCTTATCGAGCAGGAACGAAGAAATATTGCCGCTTTATTGCATTGTTCGGCGCACAATCTCGTTTTTACCTCCGGCGCAACAGAAACAATCAATGCAGGCATACGGAGTATCTGTCGAACATACAAACCTCAAGTCATTTTGACCTCCAAATTGGAACATCCTGCAACGCTCAGAACAGTAGAAAATCTTTCGTCATCTGTTCCGATTATTTACATTCGTCATACCGACAAAGGCGATATTGATTTATCCGATCTCGACGCACAATTGCGATCTTATCCGTCTTCGCTGCTTTGTCTGATGCATGCCAACAACGAAATTGGGACTGTTTTGCCGTTGCAGGAAGTCGGACTTTTATGCAAAAAGCACAGGTCGTTATTTTTTTGCGATATGGTACAGAGTATCGGCAAATACGATCTCAATCTGGGCGAGCTTCCTGTAGATTTTGCAGTAGGGTCTGCGCATAAATTTTATGGTCCGAAGGCAAGCGGACTGTTGTATTTTAGTCGCAAGACGGCGCCTTTGCTTTATGGAGGGTCGCAGGAAAGAAACATGCGCGCAGGAACAGAAAATGTCTATGGAATATGCGGGATGGGAAAAGCGCTGACCTGTAACATGGACAATCTGCAACGGATACAGTCGCACATTGGCGGAATAAAATCCTGTTGCGTAGACCAATTGATGATGAATTTCGACAGGATTTGTTTTGTGGGCAACTGTCGAAACGAAGGATTGTACAATTTACTCAATTTTTATTTTCCAGATACGGACATGGATATTGTTCGCATGGAGCTCGACATCGCGGGAATAGCAGTTTCGACGGCGAGTTCATGCAGCAGCGGTTCAGATAGACAAAGTCATGTACTGTCGGCATTGGGGATTGAGTCAAAGTCGTTGCGTGTTTCCTTCGGGACGGACACCTCAACCGACGATATCGATTATTTTATCCGAACATTATCCGAAATCAAACGAAAAATGAAATGAAGAAAAATCATCCATATCGAATCAAACTTTCCCCGAAGCAGAAGAGGGATATAGAGTTGTGTGCAAAAGCGAACGGCATATCGGCAAATCGTTTTATCAAGGACGCTATTACGCAACATTTACTCTTACACAAGTCGGAAGCGTCTACGAACGATCATGTACTTCGCAATCAGCTAAGACTTTTCGATCCCGACAACTTTAATCAGGACGTCCAACTCGAACTCGATTTGTGAATTGTCTGAACTCTGATTTATATTTCGACTACGTTCAATAACCATCTGATTAATTGATTAACATGATTTTATTGTTTGCGTCCCATTGTCTGAATCAGGATTGCCATTCGGATGATAAAAATTTCCCGCAGATTCCCGCAGAGTTCCGCAGAACAACGCATCCCGTCAGGGATGCAACCAAATAATTGATAATTGACAATGTGCCTGTGGCTGCTTATTTTTTACCCGTCATTGCGAATGTAGCGAAGCGGAATGTGGCATCCAGAATACTCATGCGCATTTCAAATTGTCGCAAGCGTAAAAAATCCAGCAGGGATGGAATTTTATTAACCGTAGCCACAATTCTGTCCCGTTAGGGACAAAATATTGGTAGAAAACATCACAACATTTCTCTT
>JAISRU010000024.1 GCA_031273515.1 Bacteroidales bacterium
AGATACATTATATATAGGCGGAGGAACGCCAAGCGTATTGTCGCCCCAAACAATAGAGCAAATCATCACCCATGCTCGGAAGGTGTTCGGATGCAAACCGGACGTCGAAATTACGCTTGAAGCTAATCCGAATAATCTGAACGAAGAATATATGAAACAGCTTGCCGATACATCTGTTAATCGGCTGAGCATTGGAATTCAGTCTTTTTCGGACGACAATCTTCGTTTGTTGGGTCGTGTTCATACGGGAAAACAAGCCGAGACCTGTCTTGAATTAGCCGACAAATATCGTTTTTCCAATCTGTCTGTCGATTTGATGTATGCCTATCCGCAACTGACTAACGAACAATGGATAAAAAATTTAGAGCAAGTGAAACAGGTCGCTCATCTTTCCTGTTACAGTCTTTCTTTAGATACTTCTTCCGAATTGTATCGACAAATACAGACCAAGAAATACCACATGCCCGACGAAGATCAAACAATCGAACAATATCAATTATTGACCGAATTTGCGAAAACAAATCATTTTCTACATTACGAGATTTCCAATTTCTGCAAACCCAATCGTTTTTCCAGACATAATTCCGACTGCTGGAAAGGCGAACCGTATATTGGTCTGGGGACGGCTGCACATTCGTTCAATGATTTCGCACGACAGTGGAATATACCGAATATTCATACATATATTCAGCAAATGAATACGATAGACAGTCCCAAAGGATGGCATGAGAAAGGATTACATACTCTTTTTGAACAGGAAATACGCACCAAAACCATGCAGGTGAATGAGTATATCATGACTTCATTGCGTACAATGTGGGGTTGTGATTTGCAATACATCAGAGATCGTTTCGGAGCAATGTTTTTCGACGTCCTGCACCACAAAATAAAAACTATTCGGTCGGAATATTACCTGATTGATAATAATAAACTGATATTGAATGAAAACGGATACTTACTCGCTGACTCCATAGCAAGTGATTTGTTTTTTGACGAAGAATAAAAAATCAATGCTGTTATGAATGTAGAAGAACTGTACGAATATTGTCTTTCATTGAAGGAAACAAAAGAATGTTTTCCATTCGACAAAGATACCTTGGTACTGAAAGTACGAGGTAAAATGTTTGCGCTGATACCGTTGGAGAAACCTGAATTGCAAATTTCTCTGAAATGCGACCCTGAAAAAGCCATCGAACTTAGAGAACGTTATGCCTGTGTTCAACCTGCTTATCATTTCAATAAAAAGTATTGGATTTCAATCTACCTGAATTGTGAAATGAACGATGAGGAGGTTAAATATTGGGTTCGTCATTCGATAGATGAAGTCTTGAAAAAACTCCCCAAACGGATACGGGATGAATATTACCAAAGTTGAGGGGAAACGTCAATCCTGACTTTTTATCTGTTTATGATTTCTATCTATTTTATTTACACGTCATTGCGAACGCATTTTCCTCACCCCCAGCCCCTCTCCAAAATGGGAAGAGGGGAGAGAAAATCTGTGTTCATCAGTTAATCAGATGGTTATTGAGCATAGTCGAAATATAAATCACAGTTCAAGACAATAATCATCCGCAGGCACAATCAATTCTCAATTACTTACAGGTACATCGAATGTAAATTCAACTAATAAATGCAACTTTACGAATATCGCCTCTTTGATTTCGTCTGTTGTTATTTCTGATACTTCCCAACAAATAACGGTAGAACCATTCATTTTTATTTTCTACTTTTGTTTGGTAATCCCTTGCTATTTGGGGACAAGTGTTATAAAAGGTATCAAGACTTCCTCAATAGAAACGCCTCCGTGCTGGAAAGTGTTTTTATAATAGTTTACATAATGATTGTAATTATTCGGATAGGCAAAGAAGTTATTACCGCAGGCAAAAGCATATTTCGAACTGACATTGAGTTTGGGAAGAAATATATCCTGCGGATTATTCACTGTGAATACATCTTTGCTGTTGTAATTCAAATTTCTGCCGACCTTATAACGCAAATTGGTATTGGTTTCCTTATCGCCCATGATTTTTATCGGATTTTCGATACGGATAGAACCGTGATCGGTGGTAATAAACACACGCACTTGCTTTTCCGACAGAAACTTAAGCATCTCCAATAAATAGGAATGTTCAAACCACGACAACGTAACGGAACGATATGAAATTTCATTATCGGCAAGTTCCCGCACTATGCCCACATCGGTATGCGCATGGGAAAGCATATCCACAAAATTGTAAATAACGACGTTCAAAGGTGTTTTAATGGTATTGTTCAGATTATCATTCACCTTTTTGGCAAAATCCATATTCAGCACTTTGGAATAGGAATGTTTGATATGAATGCCGTAACGTTTCAGATTTTCGTCTAACAGATTATGTTCGTGTTCGTTTTTATTACCTTCTTCATTTTCGTCGACCCAGTATTTCGGATATTTTTTTGCTATTTCTCCGGGCATCAGTCCGGCGAACAGCGCATTGCGTGCATAGAGGGTCGATGTGGGCAGGATACTGTAATAGAGTTCATCCTTTTCTATCCTGAAATATTCACTGATAACGGGTTCGATCGATTTCCACTGATCGTATCGCAGATTGTCTATTACGATCAGATAAACAGACTGAGTATCTTTAATTTCCGAAAAGACACGTTCTTTCAAAATCGTGTGGGACATCAGGGGTTTATCTTTTGACGTTCCGTTCAGCCAGCTGATGTAATTTTTGCTGATGAATTTACTGAACAACAAATTCGCTTCTGCTTTCTGGGAATAGAATATCTCCTGAAGACCGGGGTCGTCGTTTCCTTCCAGACTCATTGTCCAGAATGTAAGTTCTTTATACATATCCATCCATTCGGCAGCATCCATATTATTCATCAGTTTCATGCTGATAGAGCGGAACGACTGCTGATAATCGGAAGATATTTTTGCGGTAGTCAGTTTGCGGTTCTCCGTTATTTTCTTCAGACAATGCAGAATCTGATGCGGATTGACCGGCTTTATCAGATAATCACTGATTTTCGAACCAATGGCGTCGTCCATAATATGTTCTTCTTCGCTTTTGGTAATCATCACAATGGGTATAGTCGAGAAGCGTGTTTTTATCTGAGTAACAGTTTCCAGACCGGATAGTCCGGGCATGTTTTCGTCCAGAAAAACAATATCGGCAATGGTATTGGAAAGTTCTTCTATCGCTTCGTTTCCGCTTCTCACTGTCAATACTTTATATCCTCTTTGTTCCAGAAAGAGGATGTGTGGTTTCAATAAATCAATTTCGTCGTCTGCCCAAAGAATGGTGATGTTATTTTGCATATCGGTTTCTTTTTACACACACAAAACGAGCGTAGTTGTTTTTTATTATACGATGTCGAAAAAAGAGCTCTATTGTCCGAATGGTCATTTTCCATTCTCAATTATCAATTAATTTTTGTAACTTTGCCAAATTTTTAATGGGAATAATGTTTGACCAATATAAATTATTATCGAATATCAATACGCCGGAAGACGTAAAAAAACTGAAATTAAATCAGTTGGAATTATTATGCAAAGAATTACGGGATTATATTGTAGAAGTAACGTCGGTCAATCCGGGACATTTGGGTTCAAGTCTGGGAGCGATTGAACTTGCTGTCGCCATACACTATGTTTTCGATACGCCCAACGATAAATTGATCTGGGATGTAGGACATCAGGCGTATGCTCATAAAATCCTCACGGGAAGAAGAGAACAGTTTGCCAAAAACCGCAGATACAAAGGATTGAGCGGTTTTCCAAAGATGTCCGAAAGTCCGTACGACGCTTTTGGAGGAGGACATTCTTCCACTTCTATTTCCTCAATTTTGGGTATGGCGATAGCGGCTGCTTTGTCGGGCAATACATCCCGAAATCATATCGCGGTTATCGGCGACGGCTCTATGACAGGGGGAATGGCTTTTGAAGGATTAAATCATGCAGGTTCGGCTAATGCAAACATCCTGGTTATTCTCAATGACAACGGAATGGCTATCGATGAAAATGTGGGCGCATTGAGCAACTATTTTATTCAATTAACCACCTCATCGACCTATAATTCTTTTAGAAAGAAAATCTGGAAGATGTTTTCCCATAAAGACGACAGAGGATACCCTATCCGAAATGTTATCAAACAGATACAGGACACGATCAAAGGAAGTATTTTGAAGAACAGCAACCTGTTTGAAGCGCTGGGATTTCGTTATTTTGGTCCCGTAAACGGACATGACGTCGTGTTTCTGGTGAAAGTATTGCGAAGATTGAAACATATTCAGGGACCTAAACTGCTTCATTGTGTAACCATAAAAGGGAAAGGGCTGCAGGAAGCCGAAAAACGTCAGACCCTGTATCATGCACCGGGAAAATTCGATAAAGAAACAGGAAAAATCTTAGAAATAGCCTTTGAACCCGGCGAAATAGAGAAATACCAGAAAGTTTTCGGAGAAACCATCTGTGAACTGGCACGGGAGAATGAAAAAATAACAGGCATAACTCCCGCTATGGCAAGCGGTTGTTCATTGGATATTATGATGAAACGTTTTCCTGATCGCACTTTTGATGTGGGGATTGCAGAGCAACATGCCGTTACTTTTTCGGCAGGAATGGCTTGCGAAGGTTTTATTCCGTTTTGCAACATATATTCGTCTTTTTTACAGCGGGCGTACGACCAGATTATCCACGACGTCGCATTACAGCGCCTCCATGTGATTTTCTGTATTGATCGTTCGGGCTTAGTCGGAGAAGACGGCGCAACTCATCACGGATGTTACGATCTTGCTTTTTTGCGTTGTATTCCCAACATGATCATTGCAGCGCCTTTAAATGAGCTTGATTTGCGAAACATGATGTATACCGCCGTAAAGACCAATGCACCTTTTGCTATTCGGTATCCGCGCGGGAAAGGCGTTAGCAACAATTGGAAGAATCAGCCTTTTGAAACCTGCGAAATCGGAAAAGGCGTTTGTCTGAAAGAAGGTAAGGATTTAGCCATTATCTCTGTCGGACACATTGGCAACAGCGGACTGCAGGTTGTCGATACGCTTACAGAAGAAGATATAGCGATTGGTCTGTATGACATTCGTTTTCTCAAACCAATCGACGAACAATTGTTGCATGTCGTTTGTTCACGGTACAGAATCATCGTAACGGTCGAAAATGGGTCGATTATTGGAGGGCTTGGAAGCGCTGTTTCGGAATTTATCACCACGCATAATTATAAAAATAAATTGAAAATCATTGGTATTCCGGATAGATTTGTAGAACAGGGAAGCATAGAAGAATTACATAAAGAATGCGGTCTGGATTACGACGGTATCCTGAAAACTGTCCGACAACTTTTGTCTTCCACTTTGTCTGAATCAGGATTTACAGGATTACCTTCGGACGCTTCTGTCTTGAACTGTGATTTGTCTGATTAAATGATTAACATGATTACCTTCGGGTGATTATTATTTCCCGCAGATTCCCGCAGTATAACCGCAGAGTTACGCAGAAATTACATAGATATCCACAGAAAAAATCCTGCTAATCCTTAAATCTTGTAAATCGACGCACGAAGCGAGAGCAGAGGCAAACTTGTTTGCTTCTGCCGAGCAAGAAGGAGAAAGCCCGAAGGGCAATCCTGATTCAGACAATGGCGTGGACAATGGGGAAGAGAATCCTCGTCTGTATGGGGTGACTAAAAATTCTCAATTAAATTGTGTACTTTTGCGCATATTTTATCAGAAGAAAATAATGAAAGTTCCTGTATCGAATAAGAATAAACTGTCAGACGGAAAGAGAAAGAAAATCAAAAGAATAGGAATTACTTTACTTGCCGTCGTTTTCTCATTTGTTTCGGCATTGGTAATCATTGCCGGAGTGTTTCAGGATAGAATTGCAGCAATGTTTCTATCCCAATTGTATCACTATACCCATGCGGAAATTACACATAGCGATGTGTCGTTTAGCGTGATCCGTAAATTTCCGATGGCGTCGTTGCAGATTAATAATATATGCGTCAATGACATGAAGGATAAAAAATGTCTGTTGCAGGCAGAAAAAATATTCTTACAGTTCAACATGTTCGATCTGCTGCGCAATACTTATATCATTCGCAAAATAACGCTCTCCAATGCAGACCTCCATCTGATTATTGATAAAGAAGGTCGCAATAATTGGGACATATTCCAACGAAATGATACGCTCCCAATGCAAAATGTGACGGTGGATTTGCGTGCCATTCAATTAAACGAAGTAAACTTTCTTTTTGAACATCATCGGCAAAAACTGACGGCGTCGGCGTTGATAGATCATCTTTCGGCAAAGGGCAATTTCAACGAGCATGTTTTCACTGCCTACATCTCTT
>JAISRU010000072.1 GCA_031273515.1 Bacteroidales bacterium
TACGAAGGTGTTTCTTGTCTGGAAAATCGGCAAAACTTTAATTTGACAGTATTCTCAACGCAGGGAAGACTGTCAAATAATAATTTGGAACACTTCTCTGCCTTACATACACTCTCACAAAACAGTTTTGGAATAGTTATTTTTCGTGTAAAGCGCATTCTGTTTTGTTTTGAAGCATTTTCCGTCAAAAAAAACACCTTCAAATAATGATTCGAAGCAGTTTATCGCGCAATAAAGTGTTCCAAATTATGGTTTGGCGGACTTTCTTCCGTCATGAACTGCATCGTACCGACATTTGAGCTTTTTTCCAGAGATTTATTGTCGTAATCCTGTTTTTTTGTTTACTGTTCTGTTGTTGGTTGTTGATCGTCGTCAGCATTGTTGTCTGAATTGTCGCTGATACGCCGTCCTATGCTGTGAATCCCCTGTGGAGATTTGTTTTTATGGGGTTCATGTTTTTCTATTGAGATGATATGTCTTGCGGACATTCATCAAAATCACTTTGTTTCCCCGTCAGGGGATACATATCAATAGAAAATGCGATACCTATGATAAGCATATTGTCCGTAGGACATTCACCTAAGACAACCTCCCCAAAGGGAAATCATTCCACGTCATCCTCCTTTTTTCCCTGACATCCCGGCGGCAGGGTGGGACCTTACAGGAACAAAAAAAGGGACTTCAAAGAAAGAGAGTTCTTTCTCTAAAATCCCACTTATGAAAATAAATATATCAAAATTATTTTACAATAACTAACGATTACACAAGGACAAACGAGGTCGGATTTTGATTATTGTGCTGTGTTGAATTTCATTTAATTTTATCGGTCGGACAAAATAGAGCCGTCCGGACAAACGAATTATTGTTGTGGTATCAGACGTTTTATTTCTTCAATTATTTGTCTGTTGTTGGCAAGACGGGGAATTTTAAACTGTCCTCCAAGTCTTTTGTGAGAAGCCATCCATGCCAGAAATACGCCTTTGGGGACAGTCCGAACAACAGGACGCTGCAATAAAATATCGTTGCAACGTTTGGCTTCGTAATCGGAATTAAGTCGCATCAGTTCCGTATCCATGACGTCGGTAAACACCTCCATATTAGAAGGTTCCTGCTGAAATTCTATCAGCCATTCGTGTGCGGCTTTTGTCTGCTTATTCAGATAAACAGGAGCTGCCGTGTATTCCGAAATAACAGCGTCCGTTTTTTGAGAAGCCTCTTTTAATGCTTTTTCAGCATTATCAATCATCAGTTCTTCGCCGAAAGCGTTGATAAAGTGGGTCGTTCTTCCGGTGATCACAATTCTGTAAGGATTAAGCGATGTAAACTGAACCACATCGCCCATGACATATCGCCACAATCCGGCATTGGTGGAAATAACAATCACATAGTTTATTCCAGTTTCTACGTTTTCTATGGTAACTGTCTGCTGATGTTCCGTTTCAAAATCCTGCAAGGGGATAAATTCATAAAAGATGCCGTTGTCCAAAAACAATAGCATATCATCGCTTTTGGCGACGTCCTGCGCTGCAAAATAGCCTTCGCTCGCATTGTAAACCTGTTGATAATACATGTCGTCGTTGGGAATAAGCGCTTTATACTGACTTATATATGGACTGAAATTTACGCCTCCATGCATAAAAAGTTCCAGATTAGACCAAATCCCCGTCAAATCCGACGCCTGTTCGAGTTCCAAAATCCGACGGATAATCATCAGTATCCACGAAGGAACTCCCGCTAAAGAAGTTACATTCTGTTTACGGGCATATTGCGCAAAGGCTTCCACTTTTTTATTCCAGTCGCTCATCAGCGCTGTTTTCTTGGGAGGAATGCGGAAATAATTTCCCCATTCGGGAATGAAATTGAGCAAAATAGCCGATATATCTCCGCAATAAGCCTTGCTGTTGACGTCGAATTTGCGCCATGAACCCGACAATGAAAGATTTTTCCCTGTAAACAGTTTGGAATCGGGTCTGTTATTCAGATAAAGCACAAAAGTATCTTTTCCTCCTTTGTAATTACACTTTATCAGCGAATCCCAACTGACGGGAATGTATTTGCTTTTGGAATTGCTTGTCCCGGAAGATTTTGAAAACCAATTTGTTTTTCCTTTCCACAACACATCTTTTTCTCCGGCAATCATGCGTTCGATGTAGGGATAGAGGGTGTTGTAATTGTTTACCGGAACCCGTTGTTTAAAGGTATCATATTGTTTTATCGTTGCGTAATCGTATTTTAGTCCCCACTGAGTACGGGCGGCGTCTTTGAGCAAAGTCTCAAAACACTGCTGCTGACAATCGAAAGGATGCAGCATGATCCGTTCCATGCCTTTGTGATGCATGTTAAAATAAGATTTCGCAATACGGTTTACAATAGACAGTTTATTCATCCCCAAGCGGTTTATGTTTTTATTTTCTTATAGGTTTGCAGCCAACGGTCGGGGATTTCGTTTGTACAGGCAATTTCGTAGTCTTTGAGCGAACAGGGAACAATATAATGTCGTTTATATCTTGATCGTTGCGCTTCATTAATGGGGATTTCCATCCACCACAAACCACTGTCTTTACTTTTGTAAAAAACAATTTCGTATGCATTGTCGTGCAAGGAAACGAAATATTTATAAAAATTGTTTTTCACCAAATCAGGCGTATCGTGCGCCCGCATTGAGATACCGTCGATAAAATACCATATTATCTCCGCAATAAGTATGGCGCTTTGATCGGCGAGGTCGCAAAGAGGATTGTATTCATAGATTCCGAAAGAAGATAATTTATCGTTTATCCCTGCCAGCTGAGCTATTTTGCAGATTTCTTCACCGCTGAACCCGTTGGGCGTAATGTTTTTACACCCCGGAGAATCGGCAAACCGAAGCGCCGACATATCCAACGACAAAATATCCGCACTGCGAATAACAGGTTCACATTCTACAATATCCTTGCGGGCTATGCCTAATCGACAGGTATCGAACAATAATTTCTCCATCAATTCTGTTTCTGCCGGATCGACAAAATAAGTCTGATAGCCGATATTGCTGTAATTAAACAGAAAATTAGGCTGCTTCAGAATGATCTTGTTAAGATAAGCATTGGAAAATAAGGGTTTATCTTCTCTTCCTATGTCAAATTGACGGTCGATAGCTACAATATTGACGATCCTGTTCAGTTTTTCGTATGCAAGATAATTGGCGTAGGTAAGGTCTTGACTTCCACCCAGAATAACAGGAATAATATCATACGAAATCAATTCAGCCAGAATATCACTCAGAGCGACATAAGTATCGGCAGGATGTTTACCAATTATCAGATTTCCCAAATCGACAATCTGCGGCATGGTTTTCTGATAATACAGGCGATAAAACTGACGACGAATGATGTCGGGAGCCAACGAACAGCCTGTGTTATTGTAAGCATTCCGATCTTCTTCTATTCCTATCAAAGCAATATCGGCGCCGCTTAAATCGGGGAAAGCATCGACGGTATGAATTTTGATTTTACTGCCCATTGTATTTCCCGATACCTCTTCCGAAGAATAAATAACAGCAGTATCAACAGGATTTAAAAACAGTTCCATCGTTGTTATTTTTCAGATGTATAATATTTGCAAAGTAAATTGTTTTTCTCATTTCTTTGTTTTCGTTGCTGTTTTTGTGGTTTTTGTTACTGTCTTTTTGGCTTTTGTTGCTGCTTTTGCGGTTTTCGTTGCCGCTTTTGTGGATTTGCTGTCGTTCTTTTTGATAATATCAAGACAATCCTGATAGGTTAGTTCCATCGGATTGTCGGACTTGGGGATTTTATAATTATGTTCTCCCTGAACGATATAAGGTCCGTATTTTCCTTTTAATATTTTGACGTCGGCGTCTTCGGTGAAAGTCCGGATCGTATTTTTTTCTTCTGTTTTTTTGATAAGCTCCAAGGCTTCTTCCATAGATATCTTTTTGACGTCTGCATCTGCGGGCAGAGCATAGAAACGTTTATTATACAGTACATAAGGACCATATCGACCTTCCGCCGCCGATACTTCCAGATTGTTGTACATTCCCAGCACAACCGGCGCTTTCTTGGCGTCCCGTTCTTTCTTTTGTTCAATGAGTTCGATACAGCGTTCGACGGATATAGTCTTGAGGTCTTCTGTTTTGTCGATCGAATAGAATTTCTCTCCGTGACGCACATAAGGACCGTATCGTCCGACATTCACCAATAATTCTTCTCCATTGTAAACGCCGACGCTGCGGGGCCATTTAAACAACTCCAAAGCGGCTTCCAACGAAAGCGTTTCTATATTCTGACTGGGCAACAGTTTTGCATATTGAGGTTTTTCTTCTGCGTTGCTTTCGCCCAGCTGAGCAACAGAGCCGAAACGTCCTAATTTGACGTATATGTTTTTCCCTGAAGCCGGATCTGTTCCCAGCAGACGCTCGCCGCTTGCTCTGTTTGAGGTTTCGGTAGCTGTTTCCACCGTCTGATGAAATTGAGCATAGAAATCGCGGATCATATCTTCCCATTTTATTTTCCCGTCGGCGATGTCGTCAAATTCTTTTTCGACTTTGGCGGTGAAGTTATAATTCATGACGTTCTCAAAATTCAGTATCAGAAAGTCATTCACGACGGTTCCGATGTCGGTAGGATAGAGTTTTCCTTTTTCGGCGCCGACCTTTTCTGTTTTTGTACTCTGGGTTATTTTATCTTTTTTCAGAAGGATGATCCTGTATTTGCGTTCAACTCCTTCTTTTTCTCCTTTTGTGATGTATTGTCGTTTTTGAATGGTAGAGATCGTGGGCGCATAGGTAGAGGGTCGTCCGATGCCCAATTCTTCCAACTTGCGAACCAGACTTGCTTCCGTATAACGGGCAGGATGCAGAGAGAATTTTTCGACTGCCTGAATTTGTTCCATCGGCAGTACCATTCCCTGATTAATAAGAGGAAGGTTGTCGCTTTTGGGTTCATTGTTATTTTCTTCGTCGTCGTGCGATTCCATGTATACTTTCAAGAAACCGTCAAAGAGAAGCGTTTCGCCTACCGTAACAAATTTTTCGGATGCAGTTGAAACAGTAATGGAGATGATTGTTTTCTCAAACTTTGCATCGCTCATCTGAGAGGCGATGGTTCTTTTCCATATCAGTTCATAGAGTCGTTTTTGCGAATTATCTCCTGTTGAGAGCGTATGTCGGTCGATGTACGAGGGACGAATTGCTTCGTGAGCTTCCTGCGCTCCTTTTGTTTTTGTAGTATATTTGCGAGTTTGCGTATATTCTTTACCGTAAGCGGCGACGATTTCTTTTTTTGCCTCTGCTATCGCCATATCCGACAGATTGACGGAATCGGTACGCATGTAGGTGATATAACCCAATTCGTACAATTGCTGAGCCACCGACATGGTTCTGGATACGGAGAAACCCAACTTTCGGGCGGCTTCCTGCTGGAGGGTCGAAGTGGTAAAAGGAGGCGCTGGCGTTTTTTTTGTCGGACGTTTTTCTACGGCGTCCACTGTAAAGTCGGCATGTTTACATTTTTCCAAGAAGGACAGAGCTTCTGTTTCTGTCGGAAAGCGTGTATTGAGTTCAGCTTGTATGACTGCTTTTTCTTTACCGTTTTCCACCATAAAATCGCCGATAACGCGGTATGCCGACGTAGATTGAAACTTGTGAATTTCTTTTTCCCGTTCGACAACAAGACGCACTGCGACCGATTGCACTCGTCCTGCCGAAAGAGCCGGTTTTACTTTCCGCCACAGGACGGGAGAAAGTTCAAAGCCGACCAGTCTGTCTAACACGCGGCGGGCTTGCTGAGCATTGACCAAATTGACGTCCAATTCTCTTGGATTTTCAATGGCATTAATAATAGCTGATTTGGTTATCTCGTGGAAAGCGATCCGTTTGGTTTTTTCGTCTTTGAGTCCCAGCGCTTCTTTGAGATGCCATGAGATGGCTTCCCCTTCACGGTCCTCGTCAGTTGCGAGCCATACCATATCGGCTTTCTTAGCGTCCGACTTTAACTCATTGATTATTTTTGTCTTTCCTGAAAGTATTTCATACAACGGAGCGAAATCATGGGCTATATCGACGCCTAATTTTTTGGTGGGCAAATCACGAATATGTCCCATACTTGATTTCACCGTATAATCTTTTCCTAAGAATTTCTCAATCGTTTTTGCCTTGGCAGGTGATTCCACTATCACTAAATTTTTACTCATATCCTACTATGGTTCCTACATCAAAAATAATTTGCAAAGATAAACCTTTGTTTGTTATAATCGGCATTCAGGCTTGATTTTTTATTTGCCTGCTTTGATTTCTTTCTTTGCGACAGTCTTTACAACGGTCAAAGAGCTGTTTTATTATTGTCTATTGTCTGAACACTGATTATTAGTAGACAAGTTAACGAGTGAACAAGTGGACAAGAGCGCAAAGCGACGATTATTATCTTCCCTTTTGTCTGAATCGCTGATTTATCTGATTATTTTTCCTCACCCCCAACCTCTCACATTTTGGAGAGAGGAGAAGCGTCCGCAGGCAATTTTCAATTCTCAATTTTCAATTTTCAATTTTCAATTATTTCTGCTATCTTTGCGGTTTTAAATCTATAAACGAAATTTAATTGATTATGAAGTATTCAGCAGTATTTACAGGATTGATTTTACTGACAAATTTAATTGGAACTATGTCGGCACAACAAAAAAA
>JAISRU010000105.1 GCA_031273515.1 Bacteroidales bacterium
AGAAGACGAATCAAGAGAGAGCAAAAACTGTTGATTTCGACTGCTTACCTTGATTTCTATTTCGCTGTCTGCAGGAATGACAATAGGTCGAACAGTGAGAGAATGAGAGGCAAGCGGCGTGAGAACAAAAACTTCGGCATTGGGAACAATAATAGGACCTCCGCATCCTAAAGAATATGCCGTCGAACCGGTAGGAGTCGCCACGATTAATCCGTCGCACCAATACGTATTCATGTATTCTTCATTTACGGTTATGTCGATGGTAATCATACTTCCGCTGCCGTATATCCGCTGAATACAAATGTCGTTCAGCGCGTAATTTTCTCCTGCGAGCAAATGGGTTGGACGAAGCGACAATAACATTCTTTTTTCGATAGTATATTCTTTGTTTCGGAGCAGTCCGAATGCTTTTTCTGCATTTTCAAAGTTCACGCTCGACAAAAATCCCAATCGTCCCGTGTTGATGCCCATCACAGGCAATCCTGAAGACAAAACCAAAGGAAGAGCATCTAAAAATGTTCCGTCGCCTCCTACGCTGATTAAAAAATCGGCTTCTACTTCTTCCCCCCGTTTGATAACGGCAACCGATTCCGGAAACACAATTTTACTTGAAACGGCAGCATATACATCCTGCGCAACATACACTTCCGAACTGTATTTGTAGAGTAAATCCACAACATACTGAAAAGAATGATGACTCGATTCCGCTGTTATTTTGCCGAAAAGAATTGTTTTCATGGTAGTGTATCTTCTTCTGTTATCAACAGATACAACTTTATATCACAATTTATTTTATCTGTCCCGTTCGTGGTAAACGGTTCGGATACGCCTGTGTAAATCAGACTGTCTTTTGTCAGTTTGCCCTCTAAAAACCAGGATCCTTTGGTTGTGTAGTTGAATAGAAAATCGCCGTTTTCATTTGCGATGACAGCGCCCATAGGATGAGAGGTATCTCCTTTCACCGCCCTTTTTGTAATAATTGCGCCTGCAGCAGGATATGTCGTATTATCCGTACTATCCAAATACGTTGCCGTTCCTGCGATTTCGCTTTCGTATTTATCACAGGAAAACAGACACAGTCCGACCAAGAATAAACTTAATGCCAATACGTTTCGGTTCATGTTGAATTTATTTATTTTGCAAATGTAACTCATTGATTTCATAAGAGAAAAACAGTTTCTTTCTACGGTCAGAACTTCCAGATAAGTCCGAGTTGTTTGTCCTTGTCCGACTCTAAATAAAGAGCAGAGCGTTCCATATCTAAAATTTTCCCTGTTTTGTCTATAAAGTAGAAACTGCGTAACAAAAAGAAAACTCCGCCTGCCATAGCCAGAGTTCCGCCCGAAAACAATATCCATTTTTGCGCAGAATGGGAAGAATTGTTATCTATACCTACAGAAAATCCCAACGCAATACCTCCCACAATCTCAAGCGACAATCCCAGATAGAAACTTCGGGAAGATTTACGCAAATAATAACCGGGGGTATATTTAAACAGGTCTTGTTCGGTCAGGTAATCTACCTGTCGCATTCGCAAGATATCCGCATGTGTTATGTCCCTGTAACATTTGATATAATCTTTTATCATCTCTTTACGAAAAGAAACTACAAAATTATAACTGTCTATCGTATAGGATGTATCGGTAACAGCGGTAACGATTCCCACGATAGTATCTCCGTTTGTACGCACGAGGGCGTCAAGACACTGAGCCGATACCGTGGCTGTTATGAAAATAAATAAAAACGCAAAAAATATTTTTCTCATTAGAAGATGTATTTATCCATTGGAAATTCTCTACTGTAACGCAAAAACAGAAGAGAATATTTTGTCTGATTGAGAATTTTCAGTCATGCCATACTATCTAATTGAGAATTGAAAATTGAAAATTGCCATTCGGGTGATTATTTTTAGCACACAGATTTATATTTCGGCTACGCTCAGTGATGAAAAATATATAACTTGTAATGGTCTTCATTTACAGGACTGCATTCCGTGAGGGATGTAATCCTTGCAAAATTTAATCATTATATGTTATTTATTTCACGTTCCTCAAGATAAACAGTTCAGGACAATATTCGTCGCTTTGCGCCAATTTTCAATTTTCAATTTTCAATTTTCAATTTTCAATTTTCAATTCTCAATTAATCAGTCTCCTGTTTTGAGTATATCGCCTCGCAGTGTACGAAATCGACTGCGGGCTTCTACCGTATAAATACTGTCGGGATGACGTATCAGTAACTGCTGATATAAATCCATTGCTTTCAGATTGTCTTTCAGATGTATTTCCTGCAATTTCGCCCGTTCAAAAAGAGCTTCATCCGCCAGCAAATCGTGAGGATAAGATGCGATAAGAACAGCATAAAGACTGTCCGCCTTGCTGTATTGCTGTCGGATCATTGCAATCTGCGCTTTTTTATACAATATGTCATCTAACAGCGTATGATATGCGTTCTGTTGTTCGATGCTGTCGAAGAGTTGCAACGCTTCATCGTAATGATGAGTTTCCATCAGAAAATCAGCTGCCGCAAATTGTCGAAGCGGAAGATTGACGGAATCTTCCTCGTTTTGATTATCCGAAATCAATAAAGAAAAATACATGGCGTCATTGGCGATCAGTTTGGATGTCGCTGCTCTAAGGACGTCCAACTGAGCTTTTGCCCATTCAAATTCTCCTATGTGGAATGAGAGTTTTGCATTTTTGAACTTCGCCAGATGTCCGACCGTATCGTTAGGAAAATCTTTCTCTACCTGCGAAAACAGTAAGGTTGCTTCCCATACGTCGTCTTCCAATTGGAGAATATCCCCCAGATCTAATTTTAGCAAGGATTTTTCTTTTTTGCCGATGTTGTTCGACGCCAAATTATCTTCTATCATCTTTGCAGCCTCGTCAATATTATGCAATTGGACTGCTTTGAGAGATATCCACTTACGATATAAGTCAAAATTATCGTTGTTCAGAGGACTTTCCTGAAAATAGTGCGCCATATCTTTATCCAGAGCAAGTATTTGCTGGTTGTTGAGAGCATTATATGCCGAAGTTGCCTGTCGAAGACGAATTTCCAAGAGCCTGATTCGAGCGTTGTTATAATAAATGTTTGTTTCTCCTTTTTCAATGACGTATTTACAGGCGTCGATGGCTGTATTGAAATCGTGATTTTCCATTGCCACTCCCGCCAGCGCTAAGATGCGTTGTCCCTGTTCATTGTAGCGTTTATCCATTGCTTTGGCTTGTTTGAGAGCAGAAAGGAAATCTTTCTTTTGCATTGCAAACCATATCATTAGCGAAGAATATGCTTTATTGTCGGGATATTTGTTGATGGCTTTGAGAATCGAAGTACGAATTATTTCTCCATAAAGATTGTCTTCATCTTTCGATAACCAATTGATTAATTGCGTTTCGACAAAATTGAGCATATTTTCATTGCTATTGAGCAGAAGAATATATTCGTTCATCGCTTTTTCATAATCGTTTGTTTCTGTGTAAGCAGCGGCGATCTCGACAGCATAAGCCGTAGACTCATTACTCAACTTACGACCGTGAAGATAAGTCTTTATTATATAATCCGTTAAACGATATGATTGAAAAGCGCGGGCTAATTCCACAATATGAACGGAATTGCTTGTTATATTGCTGATAGAGGTTTCGTACTGTTTTTTTGCTTTAATTGCATCGTCCTGCAATCCGTAGACATAGCCCAAATCAACGTTGTATTTCTGGATTTCGGGAAATTGTTTTATCTGTTTCTTGACTAATTTTTCAGCTTCTTTTATATCTTTTAATTCCAATAACGTCTGGAAATAGAAAGAGTAATAATGATTGTTGGGAGTTTGTCTATACAATTGAGCAAATAATTCAACTGCTTTTTCGTACTCCTGATTTTTGAAATACTGAAGAGCAAGTTGTTCGCTATTTGTCTGTGATAATACAGATAACGAACAGCATAAGACAATAAGAAAGATCAAAGATTTCTTCACAAAATCAACAAACATATTTTTCGTTTTTTTAATTCTGCAAAAGTACACAAATAAATCGAGAATTGAAAATTGAGAATTAGGCTTACGCATGAGTATTCTGGATTGGCTGCGCCTTCCTCCTTGCGGTTCGGCATAGTCAAACAAGTTTGCCTCTGCGCTCACTCGCTGCGTCGGGTGCCACACTCCGCTCATTTCGACAAGCTC
>JAISRU010000156.1 GCA_031273515.1 Bacteroidales bacterium
ACTATACCAATCCTTTGTTGATGTTGGCATTACTTGGTGTTGCGGCATTGGTTCTGGGGATTGTCTTAAAGGCGTGGGACAAAAAGAAAAAACTTGGCTTGGAATTGCCCAATATAAAACAATAAAAATTAAATTAGTGGTTAGTGGTTAATGACGCAAAGCGACGAAGATGGTTCATTAACCATTGACCTTTAATCATTAACCATTTTCAATTAGATATATACATCATGAGGACGTCGCAATGATTACGATAACAGTCTACCCATCCGCAGAGTAATCCATTGACGGAATTGTCGGCAAACACGTCCGTAACGACGTCGCACAGCTGAGAAACAGACCATCTCTCCGCAATATAAAAAGACGTTTCTCCCTGGATTTTATTCCGTATGGCGATTTCTCCCGTTACTATGTTCGCCAGCGTGTAGACAAAAAGAGATGGACTTGGATAATAATTGTCGCTATCCTCACTTTGGATTGTCTGCTGATATGCCGTATCGACCTCCAAAGAGGCAGAAGAATTGAAACAGACAATGGCAATGTCTTTATGGAACAAATCTCGATTCAGTCCCACACTGTTGAAAATTAATTCCGAAGCTAAAAATCCCGCTTTCGACAGCGTATCCATCTTGAAGAATTTCGCATACTGTATGTTCAGACAACGATAGACGTCGTTCAACCACGATGCATTTTCTGACGAAACAGGCTCAATATCCAACTTTTTCCCGTCCACAATCAGGGTATTATTCGTAAGCCGACAATATGATTTTATGGCAAAGTTCATGTGTTATGTGTTATGTTTTCTCAAAATCAGCGCTGCATTACCTCCTCCAAAACCTGAAATCAGCTTCAGAAATCTGTTTTTGTCCGATTGCCTCAAGACAGTATTCACCCGCAACGGAGCCGCAACTCCCAATTCCTCAAACCCCAGACTCGGAAGAACAAGTCCCTCTTCCAAAGCATGTGCCGATATGATTGTTTCCAAGACTCCCGCCGCTCCCAAGGTGTGTCCGAAATAAGCCTTCAGACTGTTTACGGGCGTCGTATTCAGATTAGAGCGTTCTATTGCGATCGCTTCCATATCATCGTTGTATGGCGTGGCTGTCCCGTGCGCATTGACAAAACTTATGTCTTCCTTATCGATGCCGTACATTGTCTTTGAAACAGCAGAAAACAAACCTTCTCCCGTTCGGGAAGGTCCCGAAATATGATTGGCGTCGTTGCAGAGCGCTCCGTTTTCGTAAACAATCGCATGTTGAGGCAGTTTTTCTTGACTGTCGACTGTTGCGTAAAGAATGCTTGCCGCAGCTTCTCCCAGATTTAATCCCGTCCGATGTTTGTCAAAAGGACGACACCTGCACGACGACAGGGCTTTGAGCGACTGAAATCCTGAAACAATAAATCTTGACAACATATCCATCCCTGTAACAACGACATACTTACAACGTCCTGCCGTCAGACTGCGCGCCGCCGTAATCTGTGCCGCTACGCCCGAGATACAGGCATTACTGATAATCAGCGGTTCGTTTCCGTTGTCGAAAAAACGGCTTATCACCTGAGCCGAACGCCATAAATAAATACGTTCCGATTCATAGTCTTCGGACTTGTCCAACAATTCGATATTTCCTTTGGTGGTAGCAAAGACAAACAAAATACTGCTGTCCGAAGGATGAAGACCCGTATCGGCAAATGCCCCGTAAACAGCAAGTATAGCTGCCTTCTCTAATTTGGTATACCGCATTTTGTCCGAAGAAGGAAGTGCAAAAAAGGCTTCATTCAGTTTGTCGTCGTCTATCAACGAGGCAACGAAAGGTTCGGGAAGTCCGAATGTATTCTCCTGAAGATGCAATCCGCTCTCTTGGTTTTTCACTGCCCGATAATTTTCCTGCGAAGAAAATCCCAACGAAGAGATGATGTTGTCGCTTAATTTATAGATTATCATATCGAAAGTCCGTTAATTTGTTTCCACCGAAGAAAGAAATCAGGCGACGACCAAACCAAAGCATAATCTTTGTCCAAAAACACCTGAACAGAATATCCTGAAGCAACGGGTTCTCCCGACAAAGCCGAAAACAGACGGTAATCAAAGATGATCTTCGCCGCATTGGTATTGCGAAAAGTGATTTGTATTCGTCCTTTTTCGGGGTATTTCAGGGGACGTTTATACTCGAAATGCAATTCGACCAAAGGAGCATAAAATCCCTGCTCGAAGATGTAAAGGTATTCCAGACCGTATTTTCTGCCAAAGGCTTCGCGGGCGTCTTCAAAATAGAGGGCATAAGACCCATGCCAGACAATATTCATCGAATCGACTTCGCTGAAACGAACCTCAAATTCTTTTTCTGCCTGTAGAATAATTTCTTCGTTTTTCATGGCTATTCTATGCTGACGATATCCGTTAAAAATACTTTCATGCTGCAGGACGCCATCAGGACGTCTTGACAAAAGACTTCCGCCACCAGCAAAACCACATTGGAGACTTCTGCCTTAACGAGCATTGTCGTTAGAATGGTATCGCAAGCGGATGGCAAAGCATACACCTCGAAATTATCGACCGAACCTATCATTCCGATTGTTACAGGTTTATGCTCGTTGAGATAACCCAGACGGGCGGCGCATGTCTGAGCTATATTTTCGAGAAGTCCCATTTCGGTAAAGCAATCCTTTCGACAAAACAGATTGTCTTTGGAAATAAAGAAAACGGTTTGCGTTTGCTGTTCATCGCACGAAAGTATTTTATCCACCATCACAAAAGGATGTCGTTGCGGAAGATATTCCAAAATAGATTTTGTCGTTGTTTCCATTCGTTGTTTTTACAGATACATTTTCTTGAAGTCGCAAAGATAGTAAAAAATAATTGAGAATTTTAAGTCATGCCATTCGGACGATTATTTTTAGTGAACAGGAGGCATTTT
>JAISRU010000212.1 GCA_031273515.1 Bacteroidales bacterium
TATCTCAATACGGTAGACTATTCCATAATTGTAATTTCCAAATCGGGAACAACAACCGAAACGGCTGTCGCTTTCCGATTGCTCAAAGAGCATTGCGAGCAAAAATACGGCAGCGGAAAAACAGGAGACCGCATTGTCTGCATTACGGACGGGAAAGAAAGCGTCCTCAGAACAACAGCGCAGAAAGAAGGATATACGACTTATGAAATCCCTCCTGATGTGGGAGGGCGTTATTCTGTGCTTTCTCCCGTCGGTTTACTTCCCATTGCTGTTGGCGGTTTTGACGTCTTTGCCTTGTTGGAAGGAGCTAAAACAATGCGTCAGCAGCTTTTAAATACGCAGGACAATATCGCTTTTCGTTATGCGGCAGTCCGAAATTACTTGCTCCAACAGGGACGCAATATAGAAGTCCTGTCTGTCTTTGAACCGAAATTATACTATATGACAGAATGGTGGAAACAGCTCTTTGGAGAAAGCGAAGGAAAAGCAGGAAAAGGAATATTTCCCGTCGGTATGACTTTTTCTACCGATTTGCATTCATTGGGTCAGTATATGCAGGAAGGACAACGCATTATGTTTGAAACATTTCTTTCGATTGCCCGTTCAAAGGAAGAATGCAGGATACCTTTTGCCAATGACAACGAAGACGGACTGAATTTTCTGGCAAATAAAAGAATTGGCGAACTCAACAACACTGTGGAAAAAGCAACCATGTTGGCGCATCGTCAGGGAGATGTTCCCGTTATGCAAATCACGATGGATACCTTAGACGAAAAAAACACAGGGGAGTTAATCTATTTCTTTGAATATGCCTGTGCAATCAGCGCTTATATGTTAGGTGTGAATCCCTTTAATCAATCGGGCGTGGATACCTATAAAGAAAACATGTTCGCACTGCTCGAAAAACCGGGCTATGAACAAAAAAACAAACAATTGCGCGAAAATCTGTCAGATATATAGGTCATGGATTACTTTCTGGATATGCCTTTGGAATTTTCTTTGTATGAAAATGCAAGCGTTGTCTTATTGCCTGTCCCTTACGACGGAACAAGTACCTTTGTCAAAGGTGCGGATAAAGGTCCTCAGGCGATTATTGATGCTTCGGACAGCATCGAATTATACGACATAGAAGAAGATACGGAAATATATTTGCAGGGTATTCACACGGCTGAACCTGTCAGAGAATTTTCTTCTCCCGAAGCAATGGCGGATGCTGTATATCGTCGGGTGCAGCGCTATCTCAAAGACAATAAACTGACAGGCTTGCTCGGTGGAGAACATTCGGTGAGTATCGGCGCTATTCGGGCTACGGCAGAAAAATATCCTGATTTAACCGTTCTGCAATTGGACGCTCATGCCGATTTGCGGGATGAATATCAGGGTTCGGCATACAATCACGCTTGTGTCATGCGAAGAGCGCAGACTTTTGCTTCGGTTGTGCAGGTCGGAATACGCAGTATGTGTCTGGAAGAGAAACCAAACAGCATTGCTCAAAATCTGTTTTATGCACATACTGTTCATCATTCTGCTACATGGATGCAAGATGCTATCGACCGACTTGGCGATACGGTCTATCTGACAATTGATTTGGATTGTTTCGATCCTTCCGTGCTTCCTTCTACCGGTACGCCGCTTCCCGGAGGATTATCGTGGCAACAGGTCTTGGATTTCATCTCGGAGGTGAATAAACATACCACAATTGTGGGATTTGATGTAGTGGAATTATGTCCTAATCCGTCCGATAAATCTTCGGATGTGCTTGCCGCTGTTTTGACTTATAAACTGATTACCAAAATACTAAAAAAAACAAAACAATGAGTTGCAGATTGAGTGTAAATATCAATAAGATTGCGACCCTTCGCAATGCAAGAGGACACGATTTGCCCAATGTAGTTCAAGTTGCGCGAGATTGCGAAACTTTCGGCGCACAGGGAATAACAGTACATCCCCGTCCCGACGAACGACATATTCGTTATCAGGATGTACTTGATCTTGCAGGGATTGTTACCACCGAATTGAATATCGAGGGTTATCCTTCGCAACGCTTTATCGATTTGGCGCTTTTGGTCAAGCCGACTCAGGTTACCTTAGTTCCTGACAAACCCGACGCCATTACTTCCGACGCAGGATGGAATACCGTGAAACATGCTTCCTTTTTGAAAGAAGTCGTACAGACATTGAACAGCTCAGGCATACGTACTTCTATTTTTACAGACCCCGATCTACAGATGATCGAACATGCCGCTCTTTGCGATTGTCAACGCATAGAGTTGTATACGGAAAAATATGCAAGACATTCAAATCCTGTTCAGGCGATAGCGCCTTATGTTGAAGCCGCTTGTCGAGCGACGTCATTGGGACTGGAAGTAAATGCGGGACACGATTTAAATTTGATTAATCTTCCTTATTTTCATCGGACAATTCCTTGTCTGAAAGAAGTTTCTATTGGTCACGCGCTGATCTGCGACGCTTTGTACTACGGATTACAAAATACAATACAACTCTATCTGAAATGTCTGCAATAGTCTTGAACCACTGATTTATCTGATTAACGGATAATCACAGTTCAAGACAAAAACAACGTCGCTGTCATTGCAGACCAATACTGTATATTTTGACTGTATTGTCTTTTGTCAGGACAATCATCTTTTTATTTTCAATGCAGACCTGTTTAATTCCCTCTTCGGGCAAGGGGACGCTCATTTGTCGGACAGTGTCTATATCCATTAGATACAGCAAATTATCGCGGACGTACAAAATTTGTCGATGCATCATATAAAAGTAATCGGTATAAACAGGAATTGTTTTCAGATAAGCGCCGAAATGGTCGAATATCAAGATACCGTTCATCGTATCATTTAACAGCAGAAATCCTGCTTCACTTTCTTTGATAAACAAAGGGTTCAGTTCTTTCTCTGTAAAAGATGACAACCTTTGACTTTTATTGCTTTGATTTTGTCGAGCATCGTAACGAAACAACTCTTTACTGCTTTCGTCGTAAACCCAGAATCCGTTGTCGTAGGAGATGCATACACAAGTCGGCAAATACAGATTGAGTTCCGACAATCTATAAGGATCTTTCTGTGGAGCCAATTTGTTATCCAAAAACAATATATGCATAAACTCTTTAGAAAATAACAACAATTTCAATGGATTGGAAGCATCGACAAAAGATATTCTTCCTCCTGACAGCGCCGCATACGAAAACAGAAAATTGCCATTTTCATCGTATTTCTCAATAGATGTACCGTCGCAGGTGTAGATACAGCCGAGTTTATCCATTGTAATGAATGTCGCCTTTTTGTTTATTTCGGATATAAACGTATAATCAGGAACAGTCTGTGCGCTTGTCCGGGACGCAAACACAATGCAACACACAAACAACACACCGGAAAAATAAAAAACACGCATGTCTTATTGTTTTTTGGAAAACAGTTGATCACCCACGACTAAACGCACCATGAAATTAAAATTAGGACGCATCTCATTATAACCCGCTAACTGTACTTTCTCGGCATTTATTTGGACAACAGGTTCTATGGCAGCCCACTTATTAAAGGTCAGACGCACTCCAAATCCGCCCATAAAGCCATAGCCGATCCCACCCAAATGAGGATCTATTTCAGGAAGAGTTATACTGGGATCAAGCTGTGTTCCTTCTCCATGCCAGTTAATCAGAGAATAGGATTGTTCTTCCACTATCAGTACGGAACTCAGAACCTTTGTGCTGTTGACATGAACGCCCAATTCCACAAAAGGATAAATATAAGGACTTGCCGTATTGAAAAGAAACGCAGCATTCATTTCAAAGAAATTACGTCGTTCTTTACCGATTAATGGATAATCAATATATTTTATGCCTTTGTCTAAATTTACTCCCGTTCCTTTTATGGCTAAGGTCGCGATGCCTTCTGCCGTCAAACGAACCTGCGAAAACAGGAAACTCAACATGAAATTTTCCGAAAAGCGGTATCGTGCGCCTATCCCGAACACAAAAGCCATATTGTATTTCATTTCCGATGTGCCTTCCAAGAAAAAAGTATCTGCAATAACATCATTATAGGTTATATCAATAGCATCCAATATGTACCGATACCAATATTGATTGTTGAGGACGTAGTTAATATCAGGATCGGCATAGTCGCTTTCAATGTTTTTCCATCCGCGATAGTAATTGGCATTCGCTTTGCTTCCCAGATACATGCCCGCATTGAAAAAGAAATCAAAACCTTTGGATGTATCTCTTTTATGCTGCAACTTCTGCGAAAAAGCCGTCGTCGAAGACAGTATTAAGAAAGCAAAAACAAATAACGATGTTCTAAGTAAAAAAACAGGCGTTCTACAAGGGAATGATTTCATTTTTACCGACATGTAATGCATATAAATTCGTTTCATAAATCAGGATTTTAGTAGTGAAATGGTTTTAAAAGGATTATCGGAAGCGAAGATACTGTTGCCGCAAACAAGAACATCAGCGCCGGCAGTCAGCAGCGATTTATAATTGTTTAATCCGATACCGCCGTCCACTTCTATCAAAGCGTGAGCATTCGAGCGAACAATCATGTTTTTGAGTGTTTCAATCTTTTTGTAGGTATGTTCGATGAACGATTGTCCGCCAAATCCCGGATTGACCGACATTAATAATACCAAATCAACTTCGCACAGAATATCTTCCAACAAAGATACCGAAGAATGAGGGTTCAGGGATACACCCGCTTTGACGCCCTGTTTTTTAATACTCTGAACAGTCCGATGCAGATGAAAACAAGTTTCATAATGTACCGTCAGAAAGGATGCTTGCGCTTCTTTACAAAAACGTTCGATATACAAATCGGGATTGAGGATCATCAAATGAATATCCAACGGCTTTTGTGCATGTTCGACAATGGCTTTCAAGACAGGAAAACCAATAGAAAGATTAGGCACAAAATGTCCGTCCATAATATCAATATGGAAGAAATCTGCCTCGCTTTGATTAAGCATGACGATATCCCGTTGTAAATTACCAAAATCCGCAGCTAACAATGAAGGCGCTATTTTATAATTCATACATTCTTATTCTTTTCAACAAAATATATTATACTAACTTGTGAAAATATAAATTATTGCAATAGCAAATCATTTTTTCATGAACAGCGACTTAATCTAATTGAGAATTGAGAATTGCGCAAAGCGACGATTATTATTTTCCGGTAGAATCCCGCAGGATTGTTTTATCGTTTACTTGTCCACTCGTTTACTTGTCTACTAATAATCATAGTTCATCATTAAATCAGACAAATCAGAGTTCAAACAAAAGCGTCCGCAGGCAATTCTCAATTCTCAATTCTTTTCAATTCTCAATTCTTTTTTATTCTCATCTTATAGAACGACGCCCACACAAAATAGAGCGCAATTCCGAAGAAGACGATGCCGCAATAAGGGGCAAATTCTTTAAAGGAATCGGCAATGGCGATTTCCATAGCCAGAATACCAAAGAGAGTCGTAAACTTGATGATCGGATTGAGCGCTACCGAAGACGTGTCTTTAAATGGATCTCCTACCGTATCTCCTACCACAGTAGCGTCGTGAAGAGGAGTGCCTTTCATCTGTAAATCGACCTCGACCACCTTCTTTGCATTGTCCCACGAACCGCCCGCATTCGCCATAAACACAGCCTGAAACAATCCGAAAACAGCAATCGCAATCAGATAACTGATAAATAATGATACAGCAGCGTTTCCGCCAATGGACGCAGGAGAAGAAATACAGGCAATCGCCAATGCAAAAAAGAATACCGCAACAAAAATATTGAACATCCCCTTTTGAGCATATTGCGTACAGATTTTTACCACCTCCTTTGAACTTGCTTCATCCGCTTTCTGAGGAGCATCAGGATCTAAATTGATATGTCGTTTAATGTATTCAACCGCTCGGTGAGCGCCTGTCGTTACGGCTTGCGTAGACGCTCCTGTGAACCAATAAACAACCGCTCCTCCCAGAATAAATCCGAAGATAGTATAAGGATTCAACAAATTCAGTATCTGTTCGGGGGCGATATGCAACGTCTTTTCTATCATCAGCACAAGCGAAAATATCATCGTGGTAGCTCCTACTACCGCCGTTCCTATCAAGACAGGTTTTGCAGTCGCTTTGAAAGTATTGCCTGCGCCGTCGTTGGCTTCCAGATAATGTTTGGCACGTGTCCATTCGGGTTTAAATCCGAAATTGTCCTCAATATCCTGATTGATATTGGGCTGCTTTTCAATCAAAGACAACTCATATACCGACTGTGCATTGTCCGTAACAGGACCATAACTGTCTACCGCAATCGTAACAGGACCCATTCCCAACAATCCGAAAGCGACCAATCCAAAGGCAAAAACAGAAGGATAAACCATAATCCCGTCCAGTCCGTACAGGCTGGCAAAATAAGCGGCAAACATCAACACAAAAAACACAAGTCCCTGCCAGAAAGCAGAAAAATTACCTGCCACAAATCCGGATAAAATCACAAGAGAAGCGCCTCCTTCCCTGCCAGCGCTCACTACTTCCTGCACATGTCCCGATTTCGGAGAAGTGAAAAACTTGGTAAATTCAGGAATCAAAGCTCCGCCGATCGTTCCACAGCTGATAATGAGCGACAGTATCCACCACATATCGGTATTGCCGTTCAAATCGGGTATCAAAAACCGACTCGCAATAAATGTTGCGGCAACAGATAAAAGAGATGTCAGCCAGACTAAATTGGTAAGCGGAACTTCAAAATCGAGTTCTTCTTTTCCCTTGTATCTTATATGACTGATAACATTATTGATATAAAACGACAACACAGACGTAACAATCATTAAAATACGCATGGCAAATATCCAGACAAGGAGTTTCACCTGTAAGAGCGAAGTTGCTTCCGCATTTACTCCGCTTACAGCCAAGAGAATGAACGACACCAAAGCGACGCCCGTTACGCCGTAAGTTTCAAATCCGTCTGCGGTAGGACCTACCGAATCTCCTGCATTATCGCCCACGCAATCGGCGATAACGCCCGGATTACGAGGATCGTCTTCCCCGATTTTAAATACCACCTTCATTAAATCCGAACCTATATCGGCAATTTTGGTGAAAATACCGCCGGCAATCCTCAGAGCAGACGCTCCCAAAGATTCGCCAATGGCAAAACCGATAAAACAGGCTCCTGCCAGATGTCCGGGCAAGAGGAGCAGAATGATGAGCATCATGGTCAGTTCCAAAGAAATGAGCATAACGCCGATACTCATGCCTGCATTGAGGGGGATTTTCAGCAAATGCAAAGGATTTTTCCGCAGAGAAGCAAACGCCATGCGCGCATTTGCCAACGTATTGATCCGAATACCGAATGCCGCTACAGCATAAGAACCTGCTATTCCTATCACTGTCCAGAAGAGGATCAGTAATACGCCTCCTGTTCCGAAGAGCGCATTGCCTGCGTGATCTTTTGCCAGAAAACCAAAATAAGCGGCAACGGCAGCGCCGATAAACACAAACAACAATGCCAGAAATTTCCCCTGTTGTTTGAGATAGGTCAGACAGGTTTTGTAGATAACATGCGCTATTTCGAGCATACACTTATGCGCCGGAAGACGTTTGATTTTCATAAACTGATACAGTCCGAACAACATGCCGAGCGCCGTAATTAAGAAGCCCCAATACAAAACAGTCGACTGTTTAATGGCTTCGGGGACTTTCAGATCCGCTTCGCTTGCCATTGCTGCGAAGGGGGTCAAACACAAAGATAAAGAAGTTAAAATCTTCACAAAAAAATTATTCCTGTTTCTCATACAATTTATTTTTTACTTGTTTTTTAATTTCGTTAGATTATCGCGTAATGCTTTTAATTTAGTTTCTGCATCCAATTGTTTTTTTCGTTCCATGTCCACCACTTCAGGCTTGGCGTTGGCGACAAATTTTTCGTTCGACAACTTTTTAAGCACGGTGGAAAGAAATCCTTCATAATAGTTTATTTCCGTTTCTGTTTTTGTTATTTCTTCTTCCCTGTTGAGCAAGTCGTTTACAGGAACGACATATTCGGTTGTTCCCACCAAGAAAGAAACCGACTGATCCTCTTTTTCTTTCACAGGATTTATCTGCTCTATATTGCACAGGCGGACAATAACCGTATCAAATGCGTTGTTGTGTTGTCCGACAACCTGCAAATGCAGCGGCGTCTTGGTCGGTATATTTTTTTGCAGACGCACCGAACGAACGCCCGTAATGATTTCTTTTACCTTTGCAAAATCGGACGTCAGCTGCGTATCTGTTTGCTTTGGCTGAGGCGTCATTTGCAGCATAATACTTTCACCGTCTTCTCTTTTATCGAGCGACTGCCAGAGTTCTTCGGTAATGAAGGGCATGAAAGGATGCAGGAGTTTGAGCAGACTGTCAAAGAAATGCAAGGTAGCCGAACAGGTTGTCGGGTCGACAGGCTGCATGTATGCGGGTTTGATAATTTCCAGATACCACGAAGAAAATTCGTCCCAAAACAATTTGTAGATCATCATCAGGGCTTCGGACAAACGGTATTTTTCAAAAAGGTCTTCTATTTCGGGCAGGGTCTGATTGAGCAAAGCCTCAAACCATTGTACGGCAATTCGAGAGGCTTCCGGCTGAAGCACGGTGTTGTCTGTTTGCCAGCCTTTCACCAGACGGAAGGCGTTCCATATTTTATTACTGAAGTTTCGACCCTGTTCGCACAGACTTTCGTCGAAAGGGAGATCATTACCTGCGGGGGAAGTCAGCAGCATACCCATTCGGACTCCGTCAGCGCCGTATTTATCCATGAGGGCGATAGGGTCTGGAGAGTTTCCCAAGGATTTGGACATTTTCCGTCCGAGTTTATCTCTCACGATGCCTGTGAAATAGACATTGCGAAAACAGGCTTCTTGTCGGTATTGATAGCCAGCCATAATCATGCGGGCGACCCAAAAGAAGATAATCTCAGGAGCCGTAACCAAGTCCTGCGTAGGATAATAGTACGAAATATCCGCATTATCGGGATGGAGGATGCCGTCAAACACCGACAGGGGCCACAACCACGATGAAAACCATGTATCGAAAACGTCTTCATCCTGTCGCAAATCGTCTATTGTCAGAGGATAGTCCACTGTTCGGAGCGCTTCCTGATAGGCTTCATCTTTGGTTTCAGCCACCACAAAGCCTCCGCGAGGGAGATAGTAGGCAGGAATACGGTGTCCCCACCAAAGCTGACGGGATATATTCCAGTCTTTTATATTTTCCATCCAGTGTCGATAGATGTTTTTGAACTTGGCGGGACAGAATTTGACAGTATCATTCATCACAGCGTCGAGCGCAGGTTTGGCGAGTTCCTGCATATTGAGAAACCACTGCATCGACAATCTGGGTTCGATTGCAGCATCGGTACGTTCGGAAAATCCTACTTTATGGGTATAGGGTTCTATTTTTTCTATCAGTCCTGCATGGGCGAGGTCTTTTTCCATTTGAGTGCGAGCGGCGAAACGATCCATACCGACATAGTTCAGACAGTGATTGTTCAGGGTACCGTCGTCGTTGAGGACGTCGATTGTTTCCAGATTGTATTTTGCTCCCAGCCGATAGTCGTTGACGTCGTGAGCGGGAGTAACTTTCAGACAACCTGTTCCAAATTCCGCATCCACATAATCGTCTTCAATGACGGGGATCACGCGATTTACAAGCGGGACAATCAGTTTTTTCCCTTTAAAGGATTTTGTTTTCTCGTCGTTGGGATGAATACAAACGGCGACGTCGCCAAAAATTGTTTCAGGACGAGTAGTTGCGATTACGGCATAGCCGTCTTTGCCTTCGATTTTATATTTGATATAGTAGAGTTTACCCTGTATTTCTTTGTAGATTACTTCTTCGTCCGACACGGCGGTGAGGGCTTTTGGATCCCAGTTGACCATACGTACGTCTTTGTATATTTTGCCTTGACGGTAGAGGTCGCAAAAGACGCGGATAACGCTTTGAGTTCGGATTTCGTCCATAGTGAAACAGGTACGGTCCCAGTCGCAGGATGCTCCTAATTTTTTGAGTTGTTCGAGGATAATTCCGCCATGTTCGTTGGTCCAGTCCCAGGCGTGTTGAATGAATTGTTCGCGGGAGAGGTCTTGTTTACGGATACCTTGTTGAGCCAGTTTAGCGATTACTTTGGCTTCGGTGGCGATAGAAGCATGATCCGTACCGGGAACCCAGCAAGCATTTTTGCCTGACATTCGAGCTTTTCTGACCAAGACGTCCTGAATAGTATTGTTCAACATGTGTCCCATGTGAAGGATACCTGTCACATTGGGAGGAGGTATAACAATAGTATAAGGTTCTCGGCAGTCATCAGGGACTGACCTGAACAGCTTATGTTTCAACCAATACTGATAATTTTTTGTTTCGACGTCTGCGGGATTGTATTTACTTGTTAGTTCCATAAATTAATTTAGATACGGTGGAAAAATCCGACTGCAAAAGTACACAAAAAAAATTGAAAATTGAAAATTGAAAATTGCCATACGGGTGATTATTGTCTTCCCCCATTGTCCTCGCCATTGTCTGAACTCTGATTTATTAGTGGACGAGTGAACAAGTGGACAAGTGAACAGGAGCGCAAAACGACGATTATTGTCTTGAACTTTCATTCCATTTTCAATTTTCCAGATGAACAATTCAATTTTCCAGATGAACAATTCAATTTCCCAGATGAACAATTCAATTTTCCAGATGAACAATTCAATTTTCCAGATGAACAATTCAATTTCTCAGATGAACAATTCAATTTTCCAGATGAACAATTCAATATTAAAACAAAAGACAGCAATGCCTGTCCCCTTAGGGACAAAATGTTGGTAGAAAACGGAATGTAAAATACCCGCCGCCGTCCCGTCAGGGACGGAATGTTGGGTGTATTTCAGATTGTCGCAAGCGTAAAAAATTCCGCAGGGATGGAATTGATGTCGAAGACATCGTATGTTTATAGAAACAAG
>JAISRU010000253.1 GCA_031273515.1 Bacteroidales bacterium
TCATACGTATGAATAGGAGCAACGTATGCCGAATCAGTGATAGGACCGATTGTACGATTACTGCTTCCTCCCAACGTATCTCCAAAATTCCATATCAAAGTTACAACATTTCCCAACGATTGATTCCTAAACTGTATTCTTCTTCCTCTTCCTCCTATTTCATTATCATCAGGACAAGGAAAGATGACGCCGTCTGCTGCAAAGTCAGCCACAGGACCCGATATAGTAAGGCTATCTGTATATACGTCTTCACAACCGATAGGACCTCCGGGAGCATAAACAGACACCCTCATCGTTACCCCGACTTTGTTAACGGGCGTCTGAAAATGATACGTATGATAGGCTTTGGGATATGCGCCTGAACCGTAGATGTTCGGAATCAAAGTAAACGTACTGTCAGTGGTGCCGTCTCCCCAATCCCAGACAGTTTTTATTATTGTTGTGCCTGTAGCATATACACTATTAGGGTAAACCATCGATCGGTTTTCAAAGGATATTTCGGACTGATTGCAAAACTCATTCTTTCCACCTCCTGCTTCGAAAGAAGCGTCAACCTCGGCTACCAATACCTGATTGCGATCATTATTTACATCTAATTCTTGCTCAGCACAACCATATTCATTGGTAACCTGCAACCCCAAAGTGTAGAGACCTGCTCCGTTTACAACGTACAACGCAGCATTTTGCGTATATTGCGTATCTTTGTCCAATATCCATCTCCATTTTACAATTTTTGTTGTATCAAAGGGCCAACGTGTAGACGAATTATCCTGTACATACAGCGGATCGTTTGAATTAAAACAAAGCGTATCTTGATTCCTCCGCCTAAAAGAAACGGAATCAAGGCTGGTAAGATAACCGGGGTCACTTTTGGGATATACGGTAAAGTAGAGCGTATCGTAGCGAACACAGGTAAAAGCACAGGTATCAATCAGCACTGCTCTGTATCTGTTCGGTTTAGAGAAATACATTTTACCCCCTGTCCCTTTACTGGGCATGGGCGTATAATTAGCGAATTCCGCCATCTTGTCAGGGGCAAACGAACCATTCTCTTTCATATAATCTTCTACATTGTTGGTATCTTGCGCATAATCGAATTTAAAACCCCATCCGAATAAGCCGACATTGCTATAGGTGGAATCGTAAAACACAATGCTGTCTCTCTCGCATACTGTTTCCTGATTTAGCGTAAAATTCATTTTTGCATAAGATATAAGTAGTTGTTTCTGCGCCATGTCTTCGCAATATCCGCAGAGATTAAAGTACTTCGGATCGCTACTACTGCTGTCATTGTATGTCATGAGTGTAATCGTAAACATTCCGTCTAAGGCTTCTATTACGCTGTCCGAATACAGAAACTCCCATGCTCCCGCCGTAGTAGAATCTTTATGTAACCAGCCGCTGCTTGTTTGTTTGCTTGTATCTGCTGCATCTTTCGGATCCATAACATCTCCCGCAAACCATTTCATCCAGATTGCTCCTCCTGCGTCGTCAGGTACAAAGTTGACCGTTTCTATTCCGCAAAGTAAAGGAGGACTTCCGTCTGGTCGGTCTTTAGGTTCTTTTATGCTTGCAAGGGGCGGGCACATATAGCCTACTTCCAACTGTATAGGAAATTCCGAAGGACACCCGTTATGCGATGCCTGTAAAATAATTTCGTACGGTTTTCCCACAACTGTTGGTGTAATGGTTGTAGTATCGCCGGTTGCTACGGGATTACCACTTTCAGGATCAATCCACTGCCAGTCATCTGCATAAGCGCTGTCGCCGGGAACTAAATTATCGTAAGCATCCACACTGTCAAAAGCCATTACCCGTATATTGATTTCACTTTTGCAGTTTGTATCACTCTCAAAAGTAAATCCTACTCTGGGCGGATGTCCAACCTTGATCTGGTTTACAAAAATATCAATTGAGCATCCTGCGGAATTGGTCAAGGTAAGATAGACGTCAAATTTTCCCGTATCCGGATAGGTATGATTAACAACATCATCAGTTGCGTTTCCAATGAGCACATCCGATTTATCTCCATTAAAATCAAACGACCAGAGATAAGAAACAATAGGATGGGAGGATTTTAACGAATCTAAAATATGCGTTATTTCCACCGTATGCGGAGCGCATCCATCCGGAGGACTTGGCGGAGCTGGATCGCTTATCGCCGCAAGTGCACGCATTTCAAAAATATGCACATCCTGATAAACGGTCTTCAAGAGGCATCCGTAAGGAGTTATGGCAGTCATGGCTACTCTGTAATCGCCATAATTGGCATAAGTACGCGTGATGTCGTGGCTGTTGACGGTAGGACTTCCGTCGCCGAAATCCCATGTAGTTACCGCAAAACCAAAATCATCGGGCCATGGATACTGTGTTCCGTTTTGAAACCGAATGGAATGTGCAGGATCGCATTCATTTGTGTCGGTTATCGTTGCAACAGCGTCAATCTCTCTATAGACATGAATGGTAATAGAGGAATCTGTCAACTTACAGCCGCTTCCTATATCGGTTATTTCAACAATGACCTTATGCGATCCGACATGAGATGAGTAAAACTTGGGCTGATAAGTTCTTCCCGAATAAGTGTTACCAATATCTGTAGTAGGTATCGACCATCTGTAATTATTACCGGTTACTCCGTCTATACGTATGGTATCCGGGACTTTACAAACAATTGTATCGTTACCGTTATTACTTATTGTATAGTTGGGGTCCATTTTTACCACACGAATAAAATTTTTAATCTGTAAAGAATCGGAACATCCATACTGATTGGTGGCAGTAAGGGTAACATTATAAGTACCGGGGTTGTATGTATGCGATGGATTGGCAGTGGTACTGGTATTACCGTCGCCAAAATCCCACAGATAGGTATTGTTCGTACCGCTTACTCCCGTATCGGTATAGTTTATAAAATGCGGAGTTCCTGTCGGATTGCCTGAACTGTAACAGAAATTCTGTATATCCGTATGGAATTTCACAACAGGTTTGCGGCGAACATGAATAAAATGTAATGAATCAATTCTGCCTGAACACCCACTTGTATCCTGAACCGTTAAACGAATATCAAATGAGGTCGGCACATTGGCTGCATTGGGATAGGATTTGGTCGGATTTCGTATATTGCTTGATCCTCCATCTCCAAATTCCCACATATAACCCTGAATTGCATTCGCATTGGCAGGAGAGATTAAAGAACAGTTAAACGTTATATTCACTCCCGGACAAACAGAATCGGCTGTGCTTTTTGTGATTGCAAAAACAGGCGCAGGATAGATTACGGCGGCATGATTGGCAGTAATCACCGTTCCGTTGTTATACACAACCCGCATTACAACCGTATAAGTTCCTGCGGCAGAATAGGCATGAACCATATTCCCATTTCCCTGATTGACATGATCGGCAATTTGTATAGTTCCATCTCCAAAATTCCATTCTACCGTATCGGCTGTATTGAGAGCGCCGATTGTAGCTACAAAATCAACCATAACCGAATTTCCTGCCGAGGCACAACGTCCGGAACTGTACTGAATACTGAAATCTGCGGTTTGCGCTGCTCCATATCCTGTTATCAGGAATAACAATGTACTGATTAATAAAAACTTTCGCATGATAATATATTTTTAAATTAATAAACTTTATTTCCTTAATATTTAGATAGACGACAGAAGTCGCAAAAAAGTTGCATGGGCATCTATTTTTTTTGCCTCTCCTTTGTTTTGCTTTCTCCGTCGTTTCCCTGAGCTTTTACTCGGATAGACGGCAGAAGTCGCAAAAAAGTTGCATGGGCGTCTATTTTTTTTGCCTCTCCTTTGTTTTGCTTCCCACCATCGTCTACCTGAACGTTTATTCGGATAGACGACAAATGTCGCAAAAAAGTTGCATGGCTTGTTTCTTTTTTGTAATTCTTCGTCTGTCGTCCATCCAAAAACAGGCTCTTTTAAATTGTCTGCAAAGATATAAAAAATAATTGAGAATTGCCTGCGGGTAATTATTTTTAGCACACAGATGACACTGATGTAACAGATGAACACAGATTTTTTTATTACACAGAGTTTTTTTCCTGTGTTCTCTGTGTCCTTTGTGTAACCTTTTTTATCTTCCGAATGGCAAAATCATGTAAATCCTGATTCAGACAAAAGCTACGCAATGACGACGTGGTTTAATCCCCTCCTGTGTCCTGTGTGGATGGGCAGGGGCGCTTTCCTCGTCCGCAGACAATAGGCTAATTCTCAATTAAAAAGTGTACCTTTGCAGCAAACCGATAAAAAAACTGCCCGCAAGCAAGATATAAAGTTATTTTTGTCCGTAAATATGTTTTGATGAATGAGATTGATAATTGTTGTTATAAAAATCACAGATAGATTGTTTGTATGACCGTTGCCTTTGAAAATGTACTTTTAATACTTTCCATTTTATTGTTTGTTTCTCTTGTCGGAGGAAAAACATCCTATCGATTTGGAGTCCCTGTGCTGATTTTCTTTTTGGCAGTAGGAATGTTAGCTGGTTCGGAAGGCGTCGGAGGAATTGAGTTCAATAATCCTAATGTGGCGCAATCTCTGGGGATTGTAGCTTTAAATTTCATTTTGTTTTCGGGAGGATTGGATACAAACTGGCAATATATCAAACCTGTCCTGTGGCAAGGAATTGCTTTATCTACGCTTGGCGTCCTGATTACAGCGGTTTTAGTAGGCGTATTTGTCTGGCTGCTGACCGATTTTTCTATTTACGAAGGATTATTGTTAGGCTCGATTGTGTCTTCGACCGATTCTGCCGCCGTATTTTCTATTTTACGTTCCAAGAACCTGTCTTTAAAAGGTTATTTGCGACCCGTGCTGGAATTGGAAAGCGGAAGCAACGACCCCATGGCATACGTATTAACCATTACATTTTTAACCCTCATCACCACGCCCGAAATGAACTCCTTAGGAGCAATTGCTCTTTTTGCTCAACAAATCGGGATTGGTCTCATTGCCGGATTTCTAATGGGTTGGGTAGGGAAAAAAGTAATCAACAACATACATCTCGACTACGAAGGCATGTATCCCGTACTGATGATTGGACTTATGTTCTTTACGTTTTCGTTTACCGACTTTATCGGCGGAAACGGATTTTTAGCCATTTATCTTGCAGCAGTATATCTTGGCAATCAGGATATAATACACAAAGAACAAATCATTAAATGGTTCGACGGATTCGCATGGCTGATGCAGATTTTATTATTTGTTACCTTAGGACTGTTGGTCTTTCCTTCTCATTTACTTACCATAACAGGCATTGGCTTATTGGTTTCTTTGTTTCTGATGTTAGTTGCGCGTCCAATAAGCGTTTTTATCGGTATTTCTTTTGTCAAGATGCCTTTGCGTTACCGCTGGTTTATTTCATGGGTTGGTCTGCGGGGAGCAGTGCCGATTGTCTTTGCTACCTATCCCCTGATTGCAGGATTGGAAATTGCCGAAACAATCTTCAATGTTGTGTTTTTTGTTTCCTTGACTTCCTTGTTTTTACAGGGAACAACACTCTCCCGCTTTGCAAAATGGATGGGATTGCTCGAAAAAGATATTCCCAATACCGATCTGCCGTTAACCATTCCGGCGAAAGATAACATCCGTTCCAAATTGACTGAAATTGTTCTTAATCAGGATAGTTTCGCTATCAACAGAAGAATAGTCGATTTAGATATCCCTAAAGATATTCTCATCGCAATGATCCACCGAAACGATGAATACATTATCCCTAACGGATCAACCGTATTGGAAGAAGGAGACAAATTATTCTTGGTTTCAGGCGACCAAAAAGCTATCTACCGAGCCTTCTACGACGAAGATAACGAAGACGAGTAATAAGAATTGAAAATTGAAAATTACCTGCGGACGCTTTTTCCTCACCCCTGCCCCTTTCCAAAATGGAGAGAGGAGAAAAAAACAAAGAAAACTCTGTGCTTTCTCTGTATAACTTTTTTCCTCACCCGCAGGCAATTCTCAATTTTCAATTTTCAATTTTCAATTAATTTTGACTATCTTTGCGTTTTTTTAATAAATCTACAGAGATCATGAAGAAAGTATATTTAATTGCAGCAGGTATTGTGTTGTCGAGCAGTGTTTACGCTCAGAAAGTAGAG